>JARRPS010000291.1:0-6776 GCA_037382625.1 Gemmatimonadota bacterium
CCGATGATCGAGCCGCTGAACGCGGTCGTATTGTACCTCGTGTTTCTCTTCTCGACCATCGTGCACGAGGCGGCGCATGCCTGGACGGCGTTGCGGGGCGGGGATCCGACCGCGTACCACGGAGGTCAGGTCAGCCTCGACCCGAGACCGCACATCCGGCGCGAGCCGTTCGGCATGGTATTGCTTCCGCTCCTGTCCCTGGCGGCGTCCGGGTGGATCTTCGGCTACGCGAGCGCGCCCTACAATGCCCGTTGGGCGGAGTCTCACCCGAAGCGGGCCGCTGTGATGTCGCTGGCCGGGCCGGCGGCGAATCTTCTCCTCGTCATGGCCGCGTGGCTGGTGATTCGCGGCGGTGCCCACTTCGGCTGGCTGGCGCCGCCGATGTCGATCGGCTTCGACCGGATCGTCGAGGCGCCTGGCGGGGGACTCGCGGGAATTGTCGCGCTCGTCCTGAGCGTGATCTTCTCCCTGAACCTTCTTCTGGCGGTATTCAACCTGATCCCGTTCCCGCCGCTGGACGGCAGCGGAGTCCTGCCCGTCCTTCTGCCCGATCGGCTGATGAACGCATATCGGTCGCTGCTCGCGGGACGTCCCGGTCTCGCGTGGATCGGGATCATCGGGGCCTGGATGATCTTCGATCGGATCTTTCCCCCGATCTGGCTGAGTGCCGTGAACCTGTTGTATCCAGGACACTGGTACGGTTGAGAGACGCGTTTCCCGGAGGTCGAGTGCCGACCGAAGCTGCTCGTCCGTGAATTTGTCACCACAGGAGGAACCGATGTCGATCAGTGCCGCGCTGCTGCCCGAATTCGACCACGAAATGGCGAACACGCGGAAGACCCTCGAGCGAGTGCCCGATTCGGCCTTCGCCTGGAAGCCGCACGAGAAGTCATCTTCCATGCAGGATCTCGCCTCGCACCTGGCGAACCTTCCGGCGTGGACCGCGATCACGATCCAGCAGGACGGCATCGACATGGCGCCGCCCGACGGCGATCACGATCCAGCAGGACGGCATCGACATGGCGCCGCCCGACGGCAGCGAGCCTCCGAGACAGCCGGCGGCGAGCTCGACGGCCGAGGCCCTCGAAACCTTCGACCGCAACGTGGCGCAGGCCAGAGAGGTCCTCGCAGGGGCAAGCGACGCCGTGATGATGGAGACCTGGTCACTGCTGAACGGCGGAGAAACCGTGTTTTCCATGCCGAAAGTGGCGGTTGTGAGGAGCTTCATCCTCAATCACATGATCCACCATCGCGGCCAGCTCACCGTATATCTGCGGATGCATGATGTGCCCCTGCCGGCGATCTACGGTCCGTCGGCCGACGAGCAGGAGTAGCCGCGGCGTCATCTGAAGAGTGGACAGAGCCGGGGCAGGGTCCCCTCACCCGAAACGACGAGGAGAGAATGGCCAGGATCGAATGCACCCGACGAGACGACGCGAGGCCCATCTGCCCGCACTGCTCGACGGAGCTGCGCAGCGTGCTCTATCAGCAGCTGGAGGGAAGGATGGGAAGACGGTTCCTCTATTTCTGCGGCAGTTGCCGGAAGGTGCTCGGCGTCTCCCACCGCAAGGGATTCTGGATGGGATGAAGACGTCTGGCATGCATGTTCGAGAGCCGGACTTCAGAGGGTGGGTCCCGCCCGATTGCAACGGCGAGGGCGCAGCCCGAGGTTCCGGGGCATGTTGAAAGAACTTTTCGCCCGTCGGGTACCCCAGATCATGGGTGGCTATCTCGCGACCGGCTGGCTCGTCCTCGAGTTCACGGACTGGGCCGTAAACCGATACCTCCTGTCGGCCCATCTCACCGACTTCATCGTCGCCGGCTGGCTCCTGCTGCTTCCGGCCGTGTTCATGCTCGCCTGGTTCCATGGGAAGCCGGGCCGCGATAATTGGTCGCGCGCCGAGCGGATCGGGCTCGCGGTGAATCTGGTGCTCGCCGCCGTCGTCCTGTTCGGGCTGTTTCGCGGAACGGACCTCGGCGCCGCGACCACGACCGTGGTCGTCGAAGATGAAGAAGGCAACACGATCGAGCGGGTGATCCCCAAGTCGGAATTCCGGAAGAGCCTGTTGTTGTTTCCCTTCGTCAACGAAACCGGGAAGGAGGAGCTGGACTGGCTGGAGAGCGGACTCCGCATCGGCATCCAGTTCGACATGATTCAGGACCCGTTCGTGAGCACCCCGGGCGATGAGCGGCTGGCGGAGAGACTGAGGCAGGAGGGGCTCGATGACGGGAGCGAGATTCCGCTGACGCTCAAGCGGCAGCTGGCGGATCGACTCCACGTGGACCATTTCATCTCGGGGACCATCGACGACAGTGCCGGCGCGCCGGTGGTGACGGTATCCCTGTATGAGACCGAGCGCGGAAAGCTCCTTCAGGAGAAGTCCTTTCCGGTAGCCGATGCGCTGGCGCTCGCTGACAGAATCTCTCTTCAGCTTCGCTACGATCTGGAGCTCCCGACCCAGCACATCGAGAGCACGGCCGATCTCGAGGTCGCCGAGCTGCTCTCGACGAACCCCGAGGCCTATCGAGCCTTCGTCGCGGGAGAGGAGGCATCCAGCTGGCAACGCGACTTCGAGATGGCGGCGGAGCAATTCGAAAGGGCCGTCGAACTGGATTCCACCTTCGCCCTGGCGTGGATCCAGCTGTTTGCGGCCCGTACGGTGCTCAACGACGCCGCGGCGGGCGAGCGAGCGCTGGACCGGGCGCAGGACTACATGTACCGGCTGCCGGAACGCGTGCAGTTCCCGGTTCGGGCGATCACCTACTGGATCGTTCGCAGGGACATGGAGCGTGCGATCGCCACGAGCGAGATGTGGACCGAGCTGTACCCCGACGATGTCGAGGCGCACGAAAACCTGGCCGGGTACTACGAGGCCGCGGGCAGGCGAGCGGAGGCTCGCGCGGAACGGGAGCGCATCCTGGAGCTGGATCCGGGCCGCATCGAGCAACTCCAGATGATCTCCGGCCTGTACCGCGCCGAGGGAGAGTTCGAGAAGGCCCTCGAGTATCTGGAGCGATATGCCGCGGCCGCGCCTGACGATCCCGCCGCGTTCACGGGCATGGGGGATCTGCACCGGCGGCTGGGGGCGTCGTCCGATGCCCGTCAATCCTACAACCGGGCGCTCGCGCTCGATCCCGGGGATGTAGGAGCCCTCGTGCGCCTCGCCTCCCTGAGCTTCGAGACCGGCGAGTTCGAGGCCGCCGAGTCGGGACTCGCGGAGGCGATGGAAGCGGCCGCGTCGCCGGCGGACAGCGTTGCCGTCCATGGAGCATGGCGTTCTTACTACCTCTTTCGAGGCCAGTCGAATCGCGCGATCGAACGACTGCGGCGCGGATGGGAAGTCATGAGTCGCAGCCTCCCGCCGTTCGACCGGGTCCAGACTCAGATGTCAGACCTGGGCACGTACGCACGGGCCGGCCGTCAGGCCGAGGGGAACGCGGTTCTCGACTCGCTGGTGCTCCAGCTTGCGGCCGAGTACGCCGATCTGAGCGCGATCGGAAGGATGAACCTGTCGATCGACGGGGATGACCCGGACGCGATCGAGGAAGCGCGGGTCGAGTTCGCGGCCTTCCTGGACAGCTTCGGTCTCGACCAATACCGCTTTGCGCTTCCCTACGCAGACGGCCGAGTCGCGGAGCTGAGGGGTGACTGTCGAATGGCCACGCGACGCTTCTCGGAAGCGATGGAGCTGAACGCCGGGGACGCGTGGATCCGGCTCGCCCTGGCGCGATGCCTTCGGCTGCAGGGAGATTACCGGGCCGCGCGGGACAACCTGGAATACCTGCTCGATCTGGTTCCGGTTCATCCCGACGTGCACTACGAACTGGCACTCGTTGCAGGCGGAGGGCTGAAGAGCGCCCCGGGCCTGCCGCATCCGCTGCGCGAGCCCTCGTCCTCCTGCTGTCCTTTCCCCACGGCGGTGAGTCCGCGGTGGTGGCCCAGGTCACGGCGAGCGACCTCCTTGAGGAGTGTGGACCGGCTCCGCCGACACCGAGGGATTCTCCCGGGAGTTTCAGCCGGAAGGCTCAGGCCTTGCCGGCGTCGTGCGCTGGGTCACGGACGCTAAGAAGCGGGCCGACCTGCCCGGCAACCGAAGTCACCGAGCCGGCGCTGTTCGATGCGGCGTCGGTGCGCGCACAGATCGACGAGTTCGTGGCTGCCTGGAATGCCGCAGAGGTCACCGGCCTGAGCGCGGGCCTGGCGGACGATGCCGTCCTGTTGGAGCCGGATGGGAGCTGCTGGTCGGTCGCGCGGTGATCCTCGCCAAGATCCCGGAAAACTGCGATCCCACGCTGCCGCAGCAGAGCGCCACGGTCAACGAGGCCACGGCGGTCGGCGGGTACGCCTGCGCTCGCGGCAGCTGGCGGCTGGAGCCGACGGAGGCGTCGGGGGCAGACGCACGGGCGATGAGCGGAATGTGGTCCGCGATCTACAAGAGGGGTCCCGACGGGCCCTGGCAGACCTGGCGCTGGATGTGGAACCAGCCCTCCGGGCAGACGGCGGGGACGTGACTCCGCGGTAATCCTGCCGGAGAAACGTGTCGAGCGGGAAGATCACCTCGGCTTCCGGCACACACTCACCAGGGTGCCGGTGCCACCTTCGGCCGGGGATCGGGAATCCCCAGAGCCTCGACTGCGGCCTCGAAACGGGGATCGCCGCGCAGGAAATCCGACACGAGAAGCGCGTCGATCGACGAATACCCATTCGACTCTCCCTCGATCAGGCGCTCGATGACGTCCAGTGCTGCCTCTCGATCGTCCAGCAGCCCGAGCCAGGTGACGAGCAGCCAGGTCTCGTGTTCGTCGTGGTTGATCCAGTCGAGCACCACGGAGACCGCCTCGTCGCGCAGGGAGGCATCGCGCAGCGCTGCGATCACGGTCGTGGCCGCCGCTTCGCCGCCCGGGAGATCTCCGTTCCGAGCGTAGATACGGAGCTGGTCGCCGGCTTCGTCCATCCGACCGAGCAGGGCGAGACCGATCGCCGTCTCCAGGCGCGGCCAGCCGAAGTCCGGCCGCAGCGCGAGGGCGCGCGCGAGCATCCGAAGCCCCTCCTCGTAGCGGCCGAGGATCATGAGGTTGTCGCCGTACTGTGCCAGGGTATGTACACGGAGAGGATCTAGTTCGACGGCGCGTTCGCACCAGCGAAGCGACGCTTCCCCGTAGCCCACGTCGAGGAGGAACCAGCAGTACCAAGCGAGTCCCTGCGAGTAGTCGGGATCCAGCTCGATCGCCCGCTCGAACAGACCCGCCGCCTCCGTCCACTCGAGATCGTACTGGAAGATCGTGGCAGCGAGCGTGTACAGGGCCTCGGCGTTGTCCGGGTCCAGCTCGATGGCTCTTAGTCCGGCCTGCCTTGATTTCGCAGCCGCGGAATCGGTCGGATAGTCGGTATACCAGGGAAGTGCCTGGTATACGGCGGCCAGCCCGACCCAGGCTGGCGCGTACATCGAGTCGAGTTCAAGCGCCTTCTCGAACAGCCGAACCGCCTCGCGAAGTCCGTCGGGCCGTCTAGGGGCCCAATGGTGCTGTCCGGCCAGGTACAGCTCATACGCATTCAGGTCCGAGGTCCGGACCGAAGCGGGGACGAGGTCCCGCCTCTTCCCTGACGCGTCCCGGGCGACGGGCTCTTCACCCGAGGCCATCGCCGACGCCACGGCGCCCGCGATCTCGTCCTGGATCTCGAACACGTTGTCCGCGGAGAGCTCGCGGTCCCAGTCCCGCGACCAGAGGTGAAATCCGTTTTCGGTGTCGATCAACTGAGCGGTGACACGGACCCGGCCCCCCGATCGTCGAACGCTTCCTTCGAGTATTGTCTCCACTCCGAGAGTGTCGCCGATCGTCCTCAGGTCGAGATTCGCGTCGCGTAGCGCAAAGGAGGAGGTGCGACCGGCGACCCGCAGCCCTTCGACCCGCGCCAGCGCGTTGAGGAGCTCTTCCGACAGGCCATCCGCGAAGTACGCGTCTTCCTCGTTGCCGCTCATGTTCTCGAATGGAAGAACGGCGACGGACGAGAAGTCGCCCCTGTCCTCGTGCGGTGCCTCCGGCCGGCCGAGCATCCACCAGGAGCCGGTGAGCAGCAGCGCCGTGCCCGCCGCCGCCGCGATCCCGATCGGCCAGCGCCGCGCGGCCGGCTGGGCCACGATCTGCTCGATTTCGCCCGAGCCGGCAACCGGCGTCAGGACCAGACCGTGCGGCGTTCGCTCGTACAACCATGCGAGAAGAAGAGCGACCGGAAACCCGAACAAGGCGAGCCACGTGGAGATTGTCAGGAAGCGCTGCGGGAGCTGCAGCCCTTCCTGGAGGAGATCGGCGACCTGAAGCGCGACGAACGCTGCGGTGCCATACACGGCCGCCACGCGGAATACGTGGCGGCGCTTCAGCTCTGCAAAGAATCGCTGGTACGAAGAACCCTCGGACATTCGGGAGAAGATCGGGTCTCATGCGGACGGGGGGAAGCCCCCTGTCGATCTGCCGCGTCAGTCCTTGTAGGGATCGAACACGTCCGCACCCGCCATTACCACAATCAGGGGGCGGAGCGTGTGCAGCACCTCGATCGTGTCGCCCTGCGCGGCGAGCACGTCGGGCAGCCTGCGATAGGCGTGGGGGCTTTCGTCGAGTCCGCCGCCACGCAGCACGACGCCCTTCTCGCGCACCCAACCGTGCATCATCTCGGGGGTGACGAGACCGGGGCGAATCACTTCGCCCGTCTTGCGGCGGATCTTCCCGCGGGCCGCCGTCCGGCTCATCACCCGTCCGGCGCCGTGGACCGTGGAGTA
>JARRPS010000292.1:0-3111 GCA_037382625.1 Gemmatimonadota bacterium
CCGACCCGACGTTCCCATCGAGATCCAGGGCTGCTCTTCCGACTCACATTCACGCTCATCCGGCCCTCCGGATCGCGACAGACCGTTCCGATTCTGTCGCGGGTTGGTATTTGATGGACGTCACACAGGACGAACGCCGGGGCTCGGGAGTTTCACCCGACAGGCCGCGACAGCAGATACAGGTGAAGCTCGCGGAACGCGGTGCGAAGCTCCTTCCGCACGGCCCCGACCTCGTCGTCGGATCGAGATCCGCAGACCAGCTCCTCCAGCACGCCCTCGTAGTTGCGCATTTCTTTCGTCAGCTCGACCAGCGGTTCGAGGTGACGCGCTTCGATTCCGAAGTCGACGAGCCGCAGACAGCTGTCCGCCGCGGCGACATCCGCCGCATCCAGCCCTTCGGACCCACTCCGTGAGCTCGGATCGATGATGCCGGCCTCCAGAAGCTGGCGAAGCTCACGCGGCTCCCGATCGAGCCGGCGAGCCACCTCCCGCAGACCGAGTGTCTGTTCCGGTGCGGTGAGACTTCCGTCGGTCTTGCCCATCGCCGCGAGACCACGTCTCTGAAGGGCGGCGAGTCCCACGGCTTCTGCAGGAGAGAGACCTTCGTCGATCCAGGGAAGCACCTGGCGAATCTCGCTCACTGACAACGGGCCCAGTTCGGGACCGCGAAGCGCCTTCAGAAGCATCAAGCGGTCGAGGTGCTCCTGACCATAGGTCGCCGCATTGGCGGCCGTGCGATCGGGCTCGGGCAGCAGGCCTTCGCGAAGGTAGTGGTGAATCGTGGTACGGGGCAGGCTGGCGGCGATCGCCAGGTCTCGCATGCGCATGACGGCCTTCCGGACTGGGATTCCCTGGGGCGGATCACACCGCCCGATTGAACATGTGTGTCGAGTGACGCTTTACACATGATAGTCGAGCTGGCCCGCTCGGAAAAGGGAAGATCCGGGGTCCGTCAGAAAAGCGGACTCCAGACGTACCGGATATGTTCCGGCGCCGATGCGGGCTCGCCGGCCATGGCGCCGTCGGCTGAGTCCAGCTCTCCGATCGCAGGGAACGGTTCGAGAACCGCAAACCGTCCGTCCGAATAGGCGATTCTCCACTCGGGACCGTAGCCCCCGGGATTCACGGCCCGGGCGCCTGAAGTCTTCGCGAGAATGTAGTCGGGCCTGACCCGCTCGAAGGCGACCGCGTGCCCCGGGGAATCAGGATTCACTGCGGCCGCCACGAGATCCACCGTCTCCTGTGGATAGACTTCCTCGTAACGACCATCGATCGAGATGAGGAATTCGGGATAGAGCCGCCACAGTGCGTAACTTCCCTCTGCGAATCCCACCAGTACGTTCCCGGATGGGCGATTCTCACGAAGCCACTCGATCGCGCCGACCGGATACGCATCATAGGCGAGGCGGCGCGACTCCGGGTCGGTGGCCAGGCGGACCAGGGGAAGGGAGAGAGGCACGAGGGCGACCACCGCGCAGACGGCGGCGGCTCGTCGCCAGCGCTGCGGCAGCTTCCTCGTGCGTGAAGCAGTTCGACGGACCAGTTCGGACACCGGACCGATCCCGTACACCGCTACGGTCATCAGAAACGCAGCGGACAGCCGTCCGCTGCGAACCGCGAACAGCAGTGCGATCGACGGGAGAACCACGACCTCGGGTGAGAATCGGAACCGTGACTTGACGAGGCCGGCGATCCAGAACAGAGCGACGGCAGCTACCCAGACGGCAAGCAGCGGGGTGCGGATCAGTGGTCCCCATTCGGTGATCGCCGCCCGTTCCATCGTCAGGGCCCCCGCCAGGTAGCGCCAGTAGTCGAGGCCGTAGGGCGTGACCAGGGTGGCCGCCACACAACCCGCGGCCGCGAGCCAGAGCGGTGCCGCGAATCTCCGGCCGTCGAATACGGCCAACATGGCGAAGAGCCCGAGCAGGCCGAGTCCCGTAACGAAGCCCCCGTGAGCGTTTGCCCAGAAGAGCATCAAGAAGGGCAGGGGAATAAGAACCCGGGGATCTTTCCTCCTGCGGTAGTCGACCATCGCCAGAAGAAAGAGTGGTAGAAGCAGATAGGTGAATACCTGAGAACGAATTACACTACGCCAGAGCCAGGGAAGCGGAAGCAGACAGGCGAACAGCCAACTCCGGACCGGTGCGCCGTCTGGCGCGAGCTTCCGCTGCGCTGCGGCCACCAGCACGAGGGATGCCGCCATGCACACGACTGCGAGAATCAGCAAACCGGCATCGCCCGCAGTCCCGGCCACCCTCCAGAATACCACGCCGGACAGCCATTCGTGATCCACCCAACGGTCCAGCTTCGGGGTGTAGGCGAACGGATCCGTGTGGCTCACACCGCCATCGCGCTCGACGAGTCGGCCGACGGCGACCCGGGCGAACATGTCGGGATCCGCTTTGGGAGCATCGAGGACGGAATTCGAGAGCAGGAGGAATAGAAAGAGCGCGACGACCCTGCCGTCCCGGAGGATCGCGCGAAGTGAGTCCGTCCATCGTTCAAATCTGCGTGCCGCTTCCATGCCGCCGATTCCACCCCCGATCGGGTGTCCCGTTCGCGGGGACCCCGGCTGACTCCAATCACGCGGTCCCCGTCAATGCAGCGCACCGCTCCCCTCTCCAGCGCTGGACGGTCACGTCCGGTGCGATGTGGTGTCGAGGGTTGTTCGGGTGAGGAGAAGCTATGGCTGGTGGGGGGCTGGACGCGATGGGGGTGACACGGCCTCGTGCCGGACTCGCGCCCGGGCGGTCCGCGACCCGGCCGTCATTCCCCTTCGAGGCGCGACTCGCGCACACGGGCCGCGATTCCGTGGGCGAAGACCCGGGTCGCCTCGGTCAGTGCTTCCGCCAGCATCTCTTCCAGTTCGTCCAGGTGACGAACGGACTCGATCTCGCCTTCGAGACGATCCGCGATCGCGTCGAGCCGGGTGCCCACGTCCCCCCGGATCGCGTCCCGGAGAGCTGCGCTCGTCGCCGAATCGCTCAAATGAACCACTCGTCGGCCTCGAATTCGACTTTCGCTCCGGTGGCCGCCGCTTCCGGGGGCCGAAGCCCGGAGAAGAGGATCGCCGCGACGCCTGCCGTCATCGCGATCGCGAAGATGGGAATG
>JARRPS010000293.1:0-3110 GCA_037382625.1 Gemmatimonadota bacterium
GGAAGGGCCGGAGTGGAGTGGTCCTGGGGACTTCGACGGAACAAGGACGGGCAGTCGGGGACGGCCACCCGCCTCTCGTTCGCGGCCTACTTCGACTTCTGACGGGCGAGTCGCGTCTCACCCGTCGCTTGCCGGTCCGAGTGCCCCCGGGGTCGGAGAATCAGACCCCGATCTCGACCGCCGACCGTGCCTGATCGAGCGCCCGGTCCAGATCCGTGATCAGATCCGCGGCATCCTCGCATCCCACAGCGACCCTTACGAGGTCATCGGTAATGCCAGCCTCCAGCCGCTCGTCGACCGGGACTCCCTTGTGCGTCATCGAAGCCGGATGCTCGACCAGAGTCTCCACGCCGCCGAGGCTCACGGCCCGGACCATCAGCTCGGCCGCGTCAATGAACCGTCGTCCGCCCTCGACGCCTCCTGCCACGCCGAAGGAGAGGATCGCCCCCGGTCCGCGCATCTGGCGGACGGCGAGCTCGTGCTGGGGGTGGCTCTCCAGACCCGGGTACCGGACCCACTCGACGGCGGGATGCGCCTCCAGGTGCCGGGCGATCGCCGCGGCGTTCGCTTGAGCCTTCTCCATCCGAAGGCCCAGGGTCTTGATGCCTCGCAGAACCAGCCACGCCTGGTGCGGATCCATGGTACCGCCGAGGTTCACGTGGACCTTCCGTAAGCGCTCCAGCCACTCCTCTTCCGCCGCCACGATCATCCCGGCCACGACGTCCGAGTGCCCGTTGATGAACTTGGTCATGCTGTGCACGACGATGTCCGCGCCGAGACTGATCGGATTCTGCAGGTAAGGGGAGGCGAAGGTGTTGTCCACGGCCAGGATCGCCCCGTGAGCATGGGCGATCTCCGCGCAGGCCTCGATGTCGGTGAGCTTGAGGGTCGGGTTCGCGGGGGTCTCCACGTAGACCAGGGCGGTCTCGGGCCGCATCGCACGTTCCAACTTCGCCCAATCCGAGGAATCCACGAAATCGGCCTCGACGCCGAAGCGCGAGTACTCCGTCTCGATGATCGTCCGTGACGGGCCGTAGAGAGCATCGGTCGCGACCAGGTGGGCGCCTGCGCCGAGCAGAGTCATGTACAGCGAGTTGATCGCCGCCATTCCGCTTGCCGCACCCAGGGCGCCGGCACCGCCCTCGAGGAGCGCGACACTGCGTTCCAGGGCTTCCGTCGTCGGGTTCCCGAGTCGGGTGTACTTGAACCCCGGCTCCCCCCGGAAGCAGGCCGCTCCCTGCTCCGCGCTATCGAAGGCGAAGGTCGAGCTCTGGTAAATGGGAACGCTCACGGCGCCGGTCTCCTGATCGGGGTGCTGGCCGCCGTGGATGATCCGGGTGTTGGGCCCCTGCAGTCGTTCGTCGTTCATGTCTTCCTCGAGCACGGATTCAGGTTCGGTCGCACCCATCAAACCTGCTGCCTGGTCGGCCACGGCGATACCCCGGCCGGACCCGTCGCGCAGACCGCTCCCGCGGCCTACTATGATCGCGTCCGGCCCGCGGGGACCGGACGATCTCATCGAGCCAGGAGCCCGTTCGCGGGCGCCGCCGGCTCTGCCGACCGGAGACGAAATCGGAGGCGCTCTTGGAAAGCACCACCGCAGGATCTTCCCGCGCCCCCCGGATGGGGCCGTATCCCGAGTTCACCTGGGCCGCCGTGCTGGTGGGCTACGCCCTCGGCATCCTGATCGCGGTAAGCATCGGCTACCTGAGCCTCAAGCTGGGATTCTCGATCGAGGGATCGGAACTCGCGGCGATCCTCGGATTCGGAATCCTGCGCGGTCTGATGCGCCGGAACAGCATCATCGAGAACAACATCAACCAGACGATCGCGTCGGCCGTGAACGGTGCCAGCGCCGGGATGATGTTCTCCGTACCGGCGCTGTTCATCCTCGGCTTCGAGGACTTCAACCACCCGCTGCTCGTGCTGGGATGCATCGCAGGCGGGATCCTCGGGATCGCGTTCATCATCCCGCTGCGCAAGCAGATGATCGACTTCAACCGCCTCGCTTTCCCGGGAGGAATCGCGACGGCGGCGGTGCTGAAGGCCCCGGGCGCCGGCATACGCAAGGCCTGGCTGCTCGTGGGGGGTGCGCTGGTCTCCGGACTCGTGCACTTCGTCAGTCTTTCGACCGGGTTCGAAGACTGGAACCTCGGGGCTTTGATCGGGATGCCCGAGTACATGAACGGGATCTGGTACGTGTCCCTGCTTACCGTGGGCGTCGCCTTCCTCGCGGGAAAGGGAGGGTTCTTCTTCATCGTCGGCGGCTACGTGTGCTGGTGGCTTCTCGCCCCGATACTCAACGCCTCGGGCCTTTTTCCCGACCCGGCGACGCTGGCCGCCGAGGGGACGAGCATCACGAACTATCTCCGGCTCACGCTGTTCCGGCCGGTGGGGATCGGGATGCTGATCGGAGGGGCGGTGATGGGAATCGTCCTGGCCTTCCCCCTCGTCTTGAGCGCGGTCCGGAGCATGAGGGATGCCGCGAAATCCAGGACGGAGATGGCCGGCGAGGAGCTCCCGATCCAGATGCTCTACCTGGGTGTCGCAGGCGCCTTCGTCGTGTTGACGCTGATCGCGGTTTACTCGGTGCAGGAAGTCGGCTGGGCCCGGGGGGCCCTGATGGCGGTGCTGGGTACGCTCTGGATCTGGGTGGCCGGGGTCGTGCTCTCGGAGTGCATCGGACGCACGAACTGGTCTCCGCTCTCGGGGATGACCTTGATCGGAATCACGATTCTGATTTTCGTCACCAGCGGGCTCGGAGATCGCGCGGCGATCATCTCTTCGGTCGTCGTGGGAGCCGCGATGTGCGTGGCGATGGCCCAGGCCACCGACCTGATGCTCGACCTCAAGTGTGGTTACATCGTCGGCGCGACTCCCAAGAAACAGCAGGTCGCGCAGTTCCTGGGAAGCTGGATCGGGCCGATCGTCATCATTTTTCTAATCGTGGTGCTTCATAAGGCGTACGGGCTCGGCAGCGACCAGCTTCCCGCGCCGCAGGGTCAGGCGCTTGCGAGTGTGATCCAGGGGATCCTCGGGGGAGACGTGCCCACCGACAAATACCTGACAGGCGCCGGGCTGGGCGCGCTTCTGAGCGCGAGCGGGATCGG
>JARRPS010000294.1:0-4924 GCA_037382625.1 Gemmatimonadota bacterium
AGCTGGAACCGGTTCACCCGCAGCTTCTCGATCCCGCACACGATCAACGTCGAAGAGGTCGATGCGAGCTTCGCGAAGGGCGTGCTGACGGTGAAGCTGCCGAAGGCGGCCGAGGCGAAAGCGCGAAGGATCGAGATCAAGGGAGCCTGATCGCTATCCCCCCGGCTTCGGCCGGGCTCGGTCTACGTCCAGGAGGGGTCGGCCACGCGCCGGCCCCTTTCTGCATCGAGTCGTCCCCGTGAGCGCAGTCCGACTCGACCCTGTAGGTTCGCATTTCAGACGGGTCGAGTACCTGTCGTCCGAGCCGGACCGCGGCACAGGCGTTTCCTCGCGGGTGCGCAGGAGGCCGGAGCATGAACAGTACGGCTGCCGGAAAGCGGGTCGATCCCGCTGCTGTCTCCCCCGTTAAGCTCGGGCTCGCGATCTCCACGCTGCTTCTGGTCGGCTTTGTGATCTGGGAGACGGTTCACGGCCAGTGGGCGCCGTTGTCGGCGGCCCTGCAGAGCGAGGAGCTCTACCGCCAGCCGGGAGGGATCCTCCGGGACTTCCGTATCGCGATCGTGCACATATTGCTGGCCGGATACCTGCCGGCGGCTCTTCTGGCGGTCGTCCAGAGCGGCCGACGGACCGTGTTCGAGCTTCAGGGCGCTCTCGACTGTTCCCCCGAGGAATGTTCAGCCCTCGCGACATCGATCCGACTCGAGCCGTGGCGATTAGCGGTCGCGGGGCTCGTGGGGCTGATCATCGGAGTCACCGTTCCGTTCCTTACGCCTCCCGTGCCGGAGCACCTGTGGAGTCCTTCTTCCTGGAGTCCGGAGGTCGCCTGGCACAGGGTTCTCGGTCCGATCGCAGCGGTTCTGGCTATTGCTCTGATGTATGCTGTGGTCGCGGTCTCGGTGCGAATGTCACGAATCTCGGCCGGGCTTTCGTCGATGGACCTGCTCGAGCTCCGCAGTCTCCAGCCGTTCACCCGCCAGGGACTGACGAATGCGCTGCTGGTTCTCGGGTGGGTGACGATCAGCGGACTGATGGTGGTAACCGAGAGTGGGTTCGGAACGCTCGGCCTGCTGCTCGGCATGGCTACCCTCTTCGTCGCGGGTGCCGCATTCCTCCTGCCTCTGCGGGGTGTGCACCGTCGCATCCGGACGGCAAAGGAGGACGAGCTGTCCTGGCTCGATGCGCGCATCGTGAAGCATCGAAATGCGTTGAAGACAGGACGGACCGAAGCAGCATCGGGATCCCTGGCCGACCTCGTCGCCTACCGTGACCTCGTTCGAAGCGTGCCGGACTGGCCGATAGGAACGTCTAACTGGGCGCGTTTCGCTCTCTACCTCCTCATCCCGCTGCTCTCGTGGGCTGCAGCCGCCCTGGTGGAGCGATTCGTCAACACGCTGATCTGGTGATAGCCTGAAGTGATTGGTCTCCGACTGTGCCGTGCGAGACTCGACTGCCTGGTCACAGGACGGATAGCGGATCTACTACGTCCGGGGGAACCTCCAGGCGCCGTTCTCGGACCTTCCCACACTGTTCTCGATCCCGGCGGAAGGCAGTTCGCGGGAGCTGGTATTTCCCGACCTACAGTCGGAAAACGGCCCGTGAGGGCGACCGACACGACGCCCCCGCCCTCACCGCTGCTGGACGAAATGGCCGTGCGAGTTCGCGCGCTCGACGACGCGGGCGAACTGGTAGACGGACCGGGCCTCGAGTTCGAGATGGCGGGCCGGACGGAAGACCCCGGTGCGGTCAATCCACCGGAGTTTCAACCGGTCGTCGGGCGGGTGATCGTGGAGTACTACCCCGCCCACCGGCTCTACGCCGAGGACGGAACCTACTTCTTCCGACCTTCGTGGAATCCCACCGCCGACGAGTTCGTGTTCGGCGATGCGCTGGAGTTGCGGCGCTGGCGGATCGGCGACGCGAGCTCCAGAGCAGTGTCTGCGCGAACATGCGCGTATTTCCGCCGCCCGACCCATCACCTCCGCTTCCGACCTGCGTGCAGCAGACGATCGACTACGGACTCGGCACGGCTACGGTGGAGATCATCCGGCCCGATGGTACGGGCGGGCGCGTGATCGGGGAGGGCCTGGAACCGGCCTGGTCCCCGGACGGTCGCTACCTGTATGTCCGTCGCGGGGGCGCCATCTACCGATTGTCGAACGACGGCGGTACCGCGGAACTGGTGCCCGACACGGAGGGGGGACGTGAGCCCTCGGTGTCACCGCACGGCACCGAGCTGGCCTTCGCCCGAGCGTCGGCTGGCGGCTCCGGCCACGATATCTGGATCGTCCCGGCCCTTCCCTGACACGCAGCCGGTTTCGATCCGGACCCGAGCTCACCTACTGCGGCTGAACGGCCCGGTAGCTGATCACTGGAATCGGTCGGCGCGGGAAGGCGAAGCCGGCTCCAAGCACGAAGGTGAAACCGTCGACACCGGCCGCGTCGCGCCCGGACCCGAAGTTGAACGCGAAGTCCATTCGCCCGGTCCTCGCCACGGTGCTCAAGGCGGAGCCGAGTCGCAGGCCGATTCCGACGCTTCCCCCGCTCCTCGCCTCCTGGTCGTCGTACCACGCGCCTCCGTAGTCGATGAATGCGCCGAAGCCCAGGCCGAACAGCCCGAGGAACTCGTCCACTGCGTATAGCCGGTGCTCAAGGGATGCCCACCACATCTGGTCTCCCACGAACGCGTGAGCGGGCCAGCCTCTGGGGGCGCTGGCGAATCCGAGGTCAAATTCGTCACCGGGCTTCTGGTTCCAGAGTCGACCGAGCTGCACCTGGATCGCCGTCGAATGTCGCTCGGCCGGCTTGTAGCCTGCCGCAACGTTGAACACGACCCGCCCCGAATCCTGCGCGACGCCGCCCCACTGATAGTTGGCGTCGATGGAGCTCCATGCCCAGCCCCTGCCGGCAAACGCCTTCGTCCCGGCGGCCGCCCCGATGCCGAGCCCGATGCCCGTTCCCCGCCAGCCGAACGCGTCCGGCGCGAGCGTCGCCGTCAGCCGGACCGTTCTGCTGAGATCGAGGTCCTCAGTGCCGAAGCCGTTGAACCGGGCGAGCTGGAGGAAGTCCGCGGAACTGAACTCGGCCCAGCCGCCGACCGTGCCATAGATCGAGTCCTCGGTCGCCACGCCGACTGAATCGGGGAGTCGGAAGGACTCGGAACGCACTCCGCCCGTAACCGCGAACCTGAGGTAGTCCCTCGGTGAATGGCGGGTTGCCAGCCCGGCCGTGAGATTGTTGACCAGGGCATCCCTCCGGTAGATGGTCGTATCCAGCGTCGCGCCGTCCGGCTCGACCTCGTTTCGGTAACGGAACACGTACTGGTCGGCGCTCGAGCCGTCCCACTCGAGGCTCCTGGTGGATTCGTTGTTTCGGAAGGGAGCGCCGAGGACCCAGTTGCTGTTCTTTCCATCCGAGAGACCGGCGTGATTGAACAGCAGGTCGATCTCGGAGCTGAACATCCGGTCGAAGTCGAGCGTCAGGTTCAGGCCATCGCGGTCGATTTCCTTGACGTAGGCGACGTACACCTGATTGCCGGTGCCAAGAAGGTTGATGTCGTTGATCCCGAGCGTGCCCGTCCACTCGCCGGTGGACGCCACCGAGAGCGCGTACTTCGGCTTCAGGCTCCAGCCGTCCCGGGTCTCGACGCGGACGGCGAGACGGCCATCCTCCAGCCGCACGCTGTCGATCGACATCTCGCGAAACAGGTTCTTGGCCCGGAGCCGACGTTCTGACTCGGCCACCAGCGCCGAATCGAAGGGCTGCCCGGCCTCGAACTGCAGATAGTCGCGAATCAGCCATTCCTTCGTCGTGACGTGGATGCTGTTCATCAAGCGGAACACGCCGCTCGACTCTGCCTGCTCATCGGTGAACACCTGGTTCCGCACGACGATGATCGTGTCCACCACCGGAGGCGCGGCTTCCTGAATCGGTTCCTGGGCGGCGAGACGGGAGGCAGGCCCCGGGACGAGCAGGGGAACGATCGCGGCGACCCAGGCCAGGGTCCGGCGGACCCGCTCTCTCGCATGCGCACTCCGACTGCCGGAGATCCGCATCAGAACGACCATCCCAACGAGGAAGTGACGGAAAAGTCGTTCTTGTTCGCGTCCGCCGGTGGCCGGCTGTTGAAGAATTCCGTGATTCCGGTGCTCAGGTGGAGGTTACTCACCAACTCGCGGCCCAGACCGGAGGTGAAGGAAGTCGAGCGCGCCTTCCTTGAGCGTAGCGACGCTGTCGGGAATTCCGGCATGCCCCGTGAGGAAGACGACCGGAAGCTCACAGTCCCACTCCTCGTGCAGGATACCCTGCAGCTCGATTCCGGCGATCACCGGCATCGCGAGATTCAGCACCAGGCAGCCCGGAGTCTCCGGGTCGAACGCGTCGAGCAACTCCTGCGCAGAGCCGCAGCCCGAGCCGGGAAACCTTCGGACCGGAGCAGTCGGGCGACCGAGCTGCCGAACACCGGCCCGTCGTCCACGATGATCACGGTGCGTTCGTCCACCCGCTGGGCTCCTATGCGGCGGATACGCTATGGAGCGAATTTCCGATCAGCTCTTCGCCGCTTCGACCTTCACCGCGCAGAATTTGAACTCCGGAATCTTCCCGAACGGGTCGAGCTCGTCGATCGTCAGCACGTTGGCGGCGGCCTCCCGGAAGTGGAACGGGATGAACACCGTGCCCGGGATCATCCGGTCCGAGCGCCGCGCCGTGAGCGTGATCTCGCCCCGCCGCGACGAGACCGTGACCGGCTCGCCATCACTGAGTTCCAGCGCAGCCAGGTCGTCCACGTGCATCTCCACTTCGGGCACCGGCGCGATCTCGTGCAGCGCTCTCGACCGCCTCGTCATCGTGCCCGTGTGCCAGTGTTCCAGCAGTCTTCCCGTGTTCAGCACGAACGGGTAGTCCTCGTCCGGCAGCTCCTTCGCCG
>JARRPS010000295.1:0-3081 GCA_037382625.1 Gemmatimonadota bacterium
GAAGTCCACGTTGAATGTCTTGCGGCGGCACGTCGGGGGGAGTTCGATCGACCGCGGCCGCGGAGCACGCTTCCGGCGATTGCCGGGCTGGTCCTCGTCGCACTGGTCGTCGCCATATTGTTGATCGTCGTCACCTGAACCACGGCCCGGGCGGCGAGAAGTGGCCCGGAAGGCAACGCGGAGGGAAGGGAATGCACGCTCGCACCGATCGGTTCCGTCGCCGGGCAGCGACGGGAGCGCCTGCGCCGAACCGTATTCTGATTCTAGGCTTTGCGGCGCTGACACTCGGCGCCTGCGCCTCAGGCTTCGAGACCGTGAAATCGGAGAACCGGGCGAAGCTGTACCGGCTCGAACGAGGGCAGACCCGCGAGCAGGTACTCGAAGAGATGGGAACCGAGCCCCAGGAATACAACAAGGGCGTCTTCGGGCATAGCGGAATCGTGCCGAACCCGTACGACCAGGAAGTGCACGAGTTGGGCGGCGACAAGGTCGAGATCTTCTACTATGCCACGCATATCGAGAACACCGACGGTTTGATCACGAACGACGAACTGACGCCCCTGGTTCTGGTCGACGACATTCTCGTAGGCTGGGGCTGGACCTACCTGGATGCCTTCGTGGAGCAGAACGACCTCACTCTCAATGGACCGAGGGTCCTGGGGTCCCCGTCGGGCTCCTGAGTCGGAAACGGCGGGCTGGCGCGCATTAGCCCGTTTGTTCATCCATGGAACGTTGACCGGCGACCCCCGTATGTCGCTGAAAGCCCACAACTAGAATCTGGCCAAGGAGGTCCCGTGCGCATCAGCGACATTCTCCGCGAAAAGGGCAGCGACGTTGCGACGATCAAGGCCAGCCGCTCCGTGCACGACGCGGTCAGGCTGCTGAACGAGCACAGGATCGGGGCGCTGGTCGTTACGGCCGAGGATGAATCCGTGCAGGGAATCGTCAGCGAGCGCGACGTTCTTCGAACGGCCGCGGGGACCTGGGACGATGGAGGCGAGCGCGTGGAGCGGCTGCGCGACAGACCCGTCGTCGCGATCATGACGCGAGATGTGATCTGCGCTGTGCCCGACGACGACCTGGACTACGCCATGGGGATCATGACGCAGAACCGGATCCGGCACCTGCCGATCGTGGAGGACGGCAAGCTCGTCGGTATCATCTCGATCGGCGACGTGGTGCGCACCTGCCTGAACCAGGCCACCTATGAGAACCGCATGCTGAAGGACTACGTGCGCGGCGCGACCTGAACCTGCCCCGGTTCAGAAGTCGAGACTCAGCTGGATCACGCCGAACCGTTCGTCGCCGAACGGGTCCAGCAGGTATGCGGTCAGACCTAACGGCCCCGCTCGACCCTCCAGGAAAGGTCCCGCGGCGACGTCGCTGGACCGCTCTACGATGCGTGTGCGCTGCAGCACGAAGCCCGCGGAGATCAAGTCAGCGGGGGAGAGGCTGAGCTCGGACCAGGCGTAGTAGTAGTCCGCTGTAGAATCCTCCAGGTCGAACACGTACTCCGATTCCACGTAGAGCTCGACCGGGCCCAGCACGAGATCCAGTTCGACGCCCGCCGCGAGTCCGTCGGTGTTGCCGAACACCGCCCCTGCCATCGGCGTCACCGCTCCGGGCACCTTTCCGCCCCATGTCCAGGACCAGCCCAGCCAGGCGGATCCGGTCCTCAGGTCCTCGTAGTTGTACCGTCCCTCGAGGTGAAACTGGCCGCGATCGGCAGAGATCTGCACGAGCACGAAGTCCGCCTGGTCGGGCAGAATCCAGGCGGCGATCTCCGCCGAGGCGGTCCATGCCCGGTCGCTGGAATCGCGTGCGACATCCTGGGCGACGGCCGGCACCGCAACGATCGTCGCCAGCCCGACGACGATGGCGCACAGCGCTTCGCGGCTTCCGCAGGTGGGGCGCGACATGCTACGAGCAGTCCTCGGGTTTCACGGTGTCGGGATCCTTGCCCGGCAGGAAAGGTACACGGTATCGCCGCGCGCCGGGACAATATACGATACTGGCGTAATCTTCCGACCGGGTAGCTCAGCTGGCAGAGCAACGGACTTTTAATCGGTACCCGAGCCCCCGAACTTCCCACAAAGCCCCGCAAAAACAGCACATCGTCTCATCCGTAGAGAAACCGAAACGGGGCCGTTTTCGCCCGGTTTTGGGACGAAGCCATACCGAAGCCATACCTGATCCGGGCACCTGTCCGGAGTCTTTCACCAACACCCAAGCAAACGACGGCCAGACGTTGCAGCGCCTGACCGCCGTGGGAGGAAACGATGCGAGAGCATACCTCGCAAACGGCCCTCGATTTCGGCAACGTATTGCCGAAGCCACGCCAACCTCAACCGGAGCGCCGGACCCGTCCAGGCCGTGGCGTTGCGAGCTGTAAGTGTCAGCAGCCGGAAGGCGCTGCGTTCTGTCACACGTGCGGCCGGCTCATCCTGCCCGCGGAGCCGGAGCCATGACCGCGGCCGAGCTGTTGCTGGCGCGTGTGCTCTACCTGGGCGGCGCCGACGAAGCAGGAGCGGAGCCGAAGTCGGACTCTCAGTTCTTGTAACACTTTGGCAAAACGTCGCCGAGCCCGGACTTGCACGTGTAGCCCGAGCAGCAAGGGGTACTGCTGCAGAGACCGGTGGTGCACGTCGAGCCGCCGGGACCGCTCAAGTCGGTACACCCGGTTGTGGTGCCAGCAAGCGTGGCGGTGAATGCAATGAGCGTCACGAGAGTGAGCCGACGAACGGATTTCATGGCGACCTCTCAAGCGTGGGGATCTCGCTGATCACGATAGACAATGGCTCGAACCGAGTCAAAGGGGAGTCAACTTGCACTGGCTATTGGCTTTAGATGAGTCGGTGGACAACGGGGAGGGTGGGTGCAATCACCGGGGCGACACCGTGGGGACCGAGCGGCGGGGGTGACACGCATATGCTTGCATATGTCAGACAGGGGGTCTCAAAGCGAAGCGCCCGGACCCGTCCAGGCCGTGGCGTTGCCTCGTGTAAGTGTCAGCAGCCGGAAGGCGTCGCGTTCTGTCACACGTGCGGCCGGCTCATCCTGCCTGCGGAGCCGAAGCCATGA
>JARRPS010000296.1:0-3058 GCA_037382625.1 Gemmatimonadota bacterium
CCGGCCCGCTGTTCCCAGTGGCGAACAGCACCGCAATGCCGGCTGCTTCGACGGCATCGACGGCATCGTAAATCACGTCTTCGCAAGCGTCGAGTTGGTCCGTCTGCGGCGCGATCCCCCAGCTGTTGTTGATCACATCGGGCGCGTCGTCCGTGCCGGGGTTTCCGTCCGGGTCGAGAGCCCACTGAAACGCCTGCAGCAGCACCGACCGGCGGGTATACACCCCGCCCCCGAGGGCGTCGAAGACTCGGGCCGCGATCCATTCGGCGCCCGGCGCGGGCCCCGTGACGACATCGAGATTCGAGTTCGCCACGATCACTCCGCCATCCGCGAGAAACAGGGTGTCGCCGGCAGAAAGCGCCCCGACCGCCGCGACGGCGACCTGCGTTCCATGTCCATTGAAATCCTGGGGGAACGTCGCTCCGCGAAACGGATCGAACCATGCCGCTCGCGTCCCGGTCCTGCGACCTCGCCAGCGAGCGGAGAGCATCGCGTTCTCCCCGTCCACCCCGGAATCGAAGATGGCCACGGTCGTGCCCTTTCCGGTCACTCCTCGGTCCCAGACCGCGTCGGCACCGATCGTCCGAATGGCCTGGGACGTATAGGCGGGAACGGTGAACACCGAGCCAGAGGGCGGCAGCGAAACGGGAATCGGTCCGTCCGGCCAGATCCTCTCGACGCTGGTCAGCTCCGCGAGCCTGCGGATTCCCTCCGGCGTCGCCTCGGCCGTCACGGCCGGAAGGATCCAGAGGCGCCCGGTGACATCGACCTCCGGATCTGCCGCCACGATCGAGGTGAGAACGTCATGGACCGACTCGGAACGCTGTCGGAGCGCGGAGATCGCATCGGGGCCCCGAAGGCCGGCGGGAAGCGGTTCGGTGGTCGCGTACTGCACCAGCACCGGAATCCGCTCGTCACCGGCGGCCGTGGCGAGCGCAGCGGCCAGCGCCGGCGAGAGACGCGCGGTGACGCTCTCCGACGGGACGGCGGGTTCCTGGGCCCGCGCTTCCCTTTCCGAACCGTTCCTCGCCGCCGCGATCGCCAGCAGGACGACGAGGACCCGGAGGAACCGTATCCGACAAGGTCGATGTCTCATGGGGCCGCAACTTCGCCCGCTCGATCTTCGGGAGCAACGAGCGCTTGCGATTCGGTTCCTCTTCGGGTACGTTGCTTTCGGTGTCCGTTCGGTACGACAGATTCCGCGATCACGAGGAAGCACGATGGCGCTCACGCGGCGGCAGAAGGAGATCCTGGACTTCATCGAGAGCTTTCTCGACGCACACGGATTTTCCCCGAGCTTCGAAGAGATCGCCGAGTTCTTCCAGTATCGTTCCCTGGCCACGGTCCACGAGCACCTCTCCAACCTCGAGGCCAAAGGCTACATCCGGAAGAACTACAACGAGAGTCGATCGATCGAGCTCACGCGGACCGAATTGAGGCTCGCGGCGATCGATCTTCCGCTTCTCGGCACGGTCGCTGCGGGAGAGCCGATCGAGGCCATCGAGCAGCAGGAACAGATCGCGGTCCCCGAGGACATGGTCGCCGGGTCCGCCGGACAACACTACGTGCTGCGAGTCCGCGGCGATTCGATGATCGAGGAGCAGATCCGGGACGGCGACTACGTGATCGTGCAGTCCCGGGAGACCGCCAACAACGGCGAGATGGTGATCGCGCTCGTCGATGAAGACGCCGCGACCGTCAAGAAGTTCTACCGCGAGTCCGGCGGGCGGGTTCGCCTGCAACCGGCCAATCCGACCCTCAAGCCCCTGATTCTCAGCGCCTCCCGGGTCCGGGTTCAGGGCATCGTCGTGGGAGTCATTCGAAAGTACTGAATTCCACGATCAGGGGCGGTGATCCCGGCGCGAATTCGCGTTCGGGGAGATAGTATGACGAATCGCGCCGGCGCCTCGAGGTCTCCTCCTTCCTACCCCACTGGAGTCTCGAGGCGTCGGCGCATGCAGCGTTCGGGACGACCTCCGCGTTGACTTCCCTCGTCCCTTCCTTAGCTTCGGGCTCGTGAACGAGGCAGCCAGGATTTCCCGCTTCTCCCGCTGCACCGTGGAGTACGACGGCGCTGGCTTCGCCGGCTCCCAGCTGCAGCCCGACCGGCCGACGGTTCAGGGGGAGATCGAGGCGGTCCTGTCGCGGTTGTTCGACCGTCCGACGCGGATCGTCGCGGCTGGCCGTACGGACGCCGGCGTGCATGCCACGGCCCAGGAGATCGCGTTCGAATCGCCTCCCGGGTGGGAGGTCGAGCGTCTCGTCGATGCGATGAATGCGCTCCTCGCGGATTCGGTTCGCATCCACGAGTGCAGAACTGCGGAGCCGGGATTCCACCCCCGGTTCTCGGCGACCGGCCGCCGCTATGAGTATTACCTGGGTGACCTTCCCGCAGCCGCGTCCCCCCTTCGTCGCGGCCGACTGTGGCGGTTGGGGGAAGCTGTTCCGACGGAGATGCTGCAGTCCGTGTCCGCGGCTCTGATCGGACCCGGTGACTTCGGGAGATTGTCGCGATCGGGACAGCCGGAGCGAGGTACGCGATGTACCGTCGAGAGGGCGACCTGGTTGCGCACTTCGGCCGGCGACCTGCGATTCGAGGTCGTGGCGGATCGTTTCCTTCATCACATGGTACGTTACCTCGTCTCCGTCCAGGTCGAGATCGCATCGGGCAGGAGGGCGCCTCACGAGCTGAGGTCCCTGCTGGGAGGCGCTGGCTCCGCCGCGCCACCCCGACCGGCGCCGGCTGCGGGACTCTATCTGACCGGCGTCCGGTATCCGGAGGGCTGGAACCGGACTCCGGGCGTCCCGGGACTCTGGCCGCTGACCGCGAGCCGGAGCGGTGAACGGATCCGGCACCCATGAACCGACAGGAGTGATCGGTCATTGCGCGCACGCATTACCATTCCCGTGCTGCTGGCGATTGCGGCGTTTCCGGCCGGGCTCTTCCTCGGGTCCGTCATCTCCCGGAGCGATCCCGCGGAGTGGAGCACGTCGGAAGTGCTCCGCGAGAGCTCGGGGTCGGAAGGCCGGCGCATGCCGGCACGAGCGGCGGCCCTGG
>JARRPS010000297.1:0-3014 GCA_037382625.1 Gemmatimonadota bacterium
CGTTCGGCCGGCGATGAGCTCGACCTCGGCCTCGGGGTTCGCCCGGACTTCCACGCTCAGCGGCTCCTCCGGCCAGGCCCAGCGTTCGGCGCGAACGCCGAGCCGGGCCGGGTCCAGCAGCGCCCCTTCCTCCCACGGCGAAACGGCCTCCGCCGGTACGAGGATCGGGTGCACGAGGGAGTCGGTCTCCGCACCGCGTCTCGCGACGAGACGGTACGCCGCGGTGTCTCCGTGCGATGCCGACGGGACCGGAAGCCACGCGAGGAATGCGCCGTTCGGCTCGACCTCGACGAACTCGCCGTCGATGATCAGGGTGGCGTCTCCGGTTCCGACCGTACCGAACACGAAGTTCGAATCGCGCGCCGTAATCCGCTGCAGGGAATCCGGATACTCGACGTAGACCGAGAGCGGCCCGGTCACGGAGGGGACCGGCGGTAGCGAGCTGCGGATCACACCGGGGGGAAGCGGACCCGGATCCCCCGACGAGGCACACCCGGCGAGGATCAGGGGCAGCAGCGCCGCCGCGAAGAGCCACGGGACGCCGGAAAGCCGAGCGCGGATGTTCGTGCCGTTTGCGGCGCGAATCTCGAAGCGGCGAATTCCGGTCATGGTTTCACGGTCCGATTGAGAGGTCGTTCTTCGGGCGAAGCCGGGCGAGGCCGATCAGACCGACGATCGCGACCGCTGCCGAGCTCACGGCCGTCGCGGGCTCGAGCAGCAGGGCGCCGCCGAGCGCGAACATCGCCCCGAACAGCAGCAAGGCCGCGAACAGCGTTCGCGCCAGATCCCGACGGAGCGGCGCATCCGGTGCGAGGCCGGTTCGGGCACGGGAGAGCTTCCACCCCGGTCCTCCGGGTCGGACACGGCGATAGAACCCATCCAGGGTCTCGTCCGATTCGGGCGGGGTGAGCCACATCACCGGCATCCAGATCGCGGCCGCCCCGAACGCGGTCACCGTCAGCCTGAGTCCGAAGCCCATCCCGCTCCAGAGCGGAAGATAGGTGAGCAGCGCGATCGCGAAACCGGCCAGCATCGAAGCCAGTTCGGCCCAGGCGTTCACCCGCCACCAGAACCAGCGAAGGATCAGTACGGCCCCCGGTCCGGTGCCGATCGCGATCATGAACCGGAACACCGTTCCGATGTCGTCAGCGACGAAGGCGGCCACTCCGCCGGCGACGACGATGAACACCGAGGCGAGCCGGCCGAGAGCGACCAGCTGGCGCTGACTGGCATCGGGTCGCAGGAAGCGAGCGTAAAGGTCGTTGACGATGTAGCTGGCGCCCCAGTTGATCTGCGTCGAAACCGTGGACATGAACGCCGCCACGAACGACGCCATCACGATCCCCAGCACCCCGGCCGGGAGGTAGCGGATCATCAGGAGCGGGTAGCCCTTTTCCGGGTCTTCCAGATCCGGGAAAATGACGAGGGCGGCCAGCGCGGTCAGGATCCACGGCCAGGCCCGCACCACGTAGTGCAGCAGGTTGAAGAGCCAGGCGGCGCCCTCGGCGTCCCGCTCCGTCCGGCAGGCCGACATCCGTTGCACGAACTCTCCGCCTCCGTCCGACCGACGCCAGGCCCACCACTGGATCCCGAGGTACGCGAGAAAGGTGCCCATCGGCAGATCGGGAGATCCGGGTCGCGGGACGATACGCAGCGCGTCTTCCCGGCCCGCCGCTATCACGCCTTCCTTCAGCGCGGCCAGGCCGCCGATATCGCCGATCGCGAATCCGGCCACGAGCAGGGCGCCGAGCATCGCGAGACCGAACTGGAAGAAATCGGTCGCGACGACTCCCCAGAGGCCCGAGATCCCGGCGTAGATCATCACGAACACCGAGAGCGCCACCACGATCCAGAGCCGCTCGTCGCCGGGCAGCCACGCGGGGAGGGTGCCCAGCAGGTCGAACGCCTCCATCACCTTGCGCATGGCGAGCATCACGTAGCCGATCGCGATGCAGTTGATCGGCACGGCGAAGAGAAAGGCCCGGCTGCCCCGGAGCACCGCCGCCGGGCGTCCGCCGTAGCGGATTTCGGTGAGCTCCGCATCCGTAACGACTTCGGCCCGGCGCCAGAGCCGGGCGAAGAGATAGATGAGGAGCAGGTGCGAGAGGGCGAACGCCCACCACTCCCAGTTTCCGGCGATGCCCCGCCGGGCAACCAGGCCGGTCACGTACAGGGGGGTGTCGACGCTGAACGTGGTGGCCGCCATCGAAGTTCCCGCGAGCCACCAGGGAAGCGAGCGACCGCTGACGAAGAAGTCCACCAGGCCGCCGCTGGCGCGACGCGCCAGCCATACGCCGAGCACGAGGGTGCCCGCCATGTACAGCCCCACGATCCACCAGTCGAGCGCGATCACGCGAAGGAAGCTCCCGATCCTCCGCTCTCGGCCCGGCGAAGCTCCGCATCCAGTCGGATGGCGGCCGCCCGCTCCATCACTTCCTCCGAGGCCCACGCGACCATCCCACGCCCCTCGGCATCGAGCTCCTCGAGCAGGCGGGGATGCCCGAACACGATCGGCCAGGCGCCCGGGTGGGCGGCCAGGGCCTCATCCACGGCGCGGCGTCCGGAGGCGGTGAGCGATGCGGTGCCCTTCCAGGCCTGGGGAGTCGAGGCGATGAGCAGTACGGTCGGATCGGCCTTCGCAAGCGGGGATGCCGCTTCCGGTCCGAGCACGTTCCACCCTCGCGCCCGCAGCTCCCCGGCGAACGGAGCACCCAGGGGGGCGCGCGACGGGGCCGGCCGGTCGTCCCACACGGTCACGATTCGAAGCGGGATCGCGGGGCGGATGCGCCAGGGGCGCTCGCCGGCGAGACGGATCGAGTCGAGGGCGAGCTTCTCGGCCACCGTTGCGTCATCGACGATCTGGACTCTCGAGGCCGGCGGATCGGCGATCCGGGCGGAAACACCGACCCGACGGGCCGTCTCCTCCAGCCTCCGAATCGACGCTTCGACCCGATCGCCCGTGCGCACGTCCGCGAGGGCGGCGCGGTCGAGCAGCGCCGCCGAGTGCTCGAGAT
>JARRPS010000298.1:0-3013 GCA_037382625.1 Gemmatimonadota bacterium
GTCGAGCGCTGGCTCGAGGGGATCGGTACGGATCCCGGGGATCTCGAGGACGGAAGCGAATCGATCGAGCGACGTCTCACCGCGGAGAACCGCCCCGAGATGGTGGATCGGAGGCTTCGCGAGTTCCGGGCCGAGCTGACCGGAGGGCTCACCGAGCTCGCCGATACGACCCGCTCCGAATTGCCCGGCCTCGACGCCGCCTTCGGCAAGGCGGACAAGGCTCTTCAGGACGCCCTGACGGTGCTCGAGGGGACGATCGACGCCCGGGTACGCGAGGCCCGGCAGACTGCGCTTCAGCGAGTCCGGCGCGCCGCGGCTCTGCTGTACCCGGAGGGCCGGCGCCAGGAGCGTGTCGACAGTCCGATCTCGTTTCTGGTTCGCTACGGGCAGCTTTTCCTGGAGGAGTCAGCGAGGGCCAGCGGCATCGAGTCCGGCCCACGGGCCGGCACGGGGTGAGTCCATGCGGGTGTGCGTTGCTGCCCCCCGGCACGGCCCATAGCTTGGACCGCGCTACCGAACCGCGGCTCGTCCGCGGCAGATTCCCGCTCGCCGACGGAGAACACGGGTGGTCTGGGCCTTCGTCATAGTCCTCGTGCTGATGATCCCGATTCTCGCGATCGTGATCGACTCGCAGGTCGGGCAGGCGCTGGCAGCTCGAATCTCTAAGTCGGTTCCCGGCGGTGAGGGCGAACTGGCGCAGCGCCTGGAAGTCCTGGAGGCCGACGTCCGGTATCTCTCCGAATCGATGGAGAGTCTCAGGGAAGAGTCCGAGTTCGTCCGGTCCCTGATCGAGGGCGGTTCGTCGATCCCGCTGGGCCCCGGAGAGCGGCAGCCATCTTCCGACGGCGATGCTTGACCGGCAGATCTCCACACGACGGACCGCCCGGATGATGGGGCAGGACTTCCCGACCGGGTGAATCGACGAGCGACGGGGCCCGCCACGGCGGTCGGATCGGGCATTCTGATCAGCCGCGTGACCGGACTGCTCCGCGACGTGGCGGTGGCAGCCTTTCTGGGCACCCGGTTCGCTGCCGATGCATACTGGGCCGCGATCAAGATCCCCAACATTATCCGGAACCTGTTGGGAGAGGGCACGCTCTCGGCGGCATTCGTTCCCGTGTACAGCGCATCCCTCGCGGAATCGGAATCCGATCCAGCGGCTCCCGCCAGGCTGTCGCGGTCGGTTCTCGGCGTTGTCGCTGCCACGGCCCTGGCCCTCTCCGCCCTCGGGGTACTCCTCGCGCCTTGGATCACGGACGTTCTCATGGTCGGGTCCGACGAGCCGACGCGGGCGCTGACCACGACGCTGGTCAGAATTCTCTTCCCCATGTCGGGCGTACTGATAATCGGTGCTTGGTTTCTGGGGGTGCTGAACAGTCACGGGCGCTTCTTCCTCCCCTTCGTCGCCCCGGCGATCTGGAACCTCACACAGGTGGCAGGCCTACTGCTCGCGGCGCGCCTGGGCTCCGATCGTCTCGCGGAGGCGCTCGCCTGGTCCGCGCTGCTCGGTGCCATCATCCAGGTGGCCATTCAGGTGCCCACCGCCCGTCGCCTCTCCGGAGTCGACGCACCGGGTTTCGAGCTTTCCTACGAGCCGGTTCGCCGGGTCGCCCGCAACACGCTTCCGGTCGTTTCGAGTCAGGGAGTCCTCCAGATTTCCTCTCTCGTCGACATCATGCTCGCATCGCTGGCCGGGCCGGGCGCGATGGCAGCGCTCGGGTACTCGCAGCGTCTCGCGTACCTGCCGATCAGCCTTTTCGGGATTTCGGTCGCCGCGGCCGCGCTCCCCTCGATGTCGCGCGCGGCGGATCCGGATGCCTTGCGGGCCCGCCTGACGAACGGCTGGTTTCAGATCCTCTTCTTCGTCCTGCCGGCCGCAATCGTTCTGCTGCTGTTCGGGGATCTGGCCGTGGGGCTAGTCTACCAGCGGCGAGAGTTCGGCGGAGACAGCACGGCGCTGGTCGCCGCCGTACTCGCGACCTATGCGCTCGGTCTCGTCGCGGCCAGCTCGATCAAGCTCTTCGCCGCCGGCTTTCACGCGATGCAGGACACGTCCACGCCGATGCGTATCGCCGTGGTTTCGGTAACGGTCGCCGTCCTCGCCAGCATCGCCCTCACTCTCGTGTTCCGTCGTGCGGGAATGGGCGCTTACTCCGCCATGGGAATCGCAGTGGGCAGTTCTCTCGGCTCCTGGATCAATCTGCTGTTGCTCTGGGCCCTGCTCGGTCGCAGGATCGGGCCGCTGTTCGATCCCGACTCTCTCCGGCGGGTGCTTCGGGTTGGTCTCGCCTCGACGGGAGCCGGGGGTGCAGGGCTCGCGGTGCGCGCCCTGCTCGAGCCGCGCATCGACAATGCGGCGTTCGCCGGACGATTCCTCACCCTCGCGGTGATCCTCGCCGCCGGTTCCGTTGTGTACTTCACGATCGCGGGGAGACCCCCGGGGCGCGAAACGACGGCGACCGATCGGGAAGAAGAGAGCCAGGAGGGCGGCGGTGGCGATTCCTGAAGCTCTGCGAGCATCGATTTCCGCTCTTCCGCGAGGTCCCGGTGTCTACGTCTTTCGCGATGCCGGCGGCGAGATCCTCTACGTCGGAAAGGCGAAGTCGCTGCGGGATCGGGTGCGCAGCTATTTCCGCCAGGATGCCGCGGATTCATTGAAGCTCGCCCGGCTGGTGCCCCGAATCGCGGTCGTGGAGAGTTTCCTCACCGGTTCGGAGCCGGAAGCGCTTCTGCTGGAATCGAACCTGATCAAGGAGTACCGACCTCGCTTCAATGTTCAGTTGCGCGACGACAAGAGCTTTCCATACGTAAAGGTCACGACAGCCGAGGCCTTCCCGCGGGTGCTCGTTACTCGCAACCTGGAGGCGGATGGCTCCAGGTACTTCGGTCCCTTTACCGGCGTGGGCACGATGCGTCGGGCCCTGCGTCTGATCTGTCGCCGTCATCGGGTCCGGACCTGCCACTACGACATGCCCGCCCGGTCACCGGATCGACCTTGCCTCGATTACCACAT
>JARRPS010000299.1:0-3994 GCA_037382625.1 Gemmatimonadota bacterium
AGGGCACATGCGTCCTCACGGCGCCGGGCCCCGTCGCCCTCGGAGAGAACGAGGTAGGCCAGGAGCCCAAGGGCCTTGCTGCGCGACGCGACCGAAAGCACGAGCGTGCCGTCGGGCCGGAGCAACTCGATTGTGCCCAGCGTTCGAAACTGAATCATGTTGTCGCCGACAGCGCCGCCTCGGGACGAGCCACCGGGGGCCACGGCGACTGAATATGTTCGGCGCTGTATGAAGAATATATTCCGGACGGCGTAACTCCGCACATATGAAATCCATACGGGCACGCCTGCTCAAGAAATAAGGGAGAGATAACGGAAGCCTAACTGACGTCCGCCAATGTTGGGGCACACTCGCGACGAGCCACCGCGTGGACCCGAACAGCAGGAGGACACCATGCTGCGCCGGACGCTCAACCCCCTGGCGCTCGTGTGCGCCCTCGTGTTGTCAGGATGCAACGACAGCACGATCCCGACTTCCCCAGACGCGGCCGACCTGAACGGCGCCAGCCTGCAGGCAGCGAAGCTGGCGGGCGCGGGCTCCCTCACCGGCGAGGTGGGTGGAGCCCAGTACTACATCGAGGTGCCGGAGAACTGGAACGGCGACCTCGTGCTGTTTGCACACGGCTACGTCAGCCCGGGCTTTCCGATCGAGGGCATGGACCCGTCACAAATCGAAGGAGGAAAACGAGCCCAGGTTCTGCAACGCGGCTACGCCTGGGCGATCTCTGCCCGATCCGTCAACGGGTTCGCTGTCCAGGAGGGCGTGAAGGCGACGCATCAGCTGCGGGGCCTGTTCACATCCCGCGTCGCGGCACCGAACCGGGTCTACCTGTCCAGCGGATCGATGGGCGGCTTGATCATGCTCCGCTTGCTGGAACAACACCCCGGCATGTACGCCGGCGCGCTTCCCGTGTGCGCTCCGATCGTCGGCGCGGGAGGATTCTGGGAGGGCGCATTTCACACGCGCTCGCTCTTCGACTACTACTACCCGGGCGTGCTTGGCGGTGACGCCCTCAACCCACCGGACGGAGCGGATGGCGGCGCGATGTTCGGGGCAGCGTTCAATGCGGTGCTATCGAATCCCGGGCCAGCATACGAGTTGGCGAATGCGCTGCCTGTGCCCATGCCGTACTCGGATGATGTTGAGCTGGGCAATATCGTCGGAACCCAGATCTTCTTCGGCGATCCTCTGGTCTTGGGCGAGATCAAGGATCGAGCCCACTCCGATGACGTCTTCGACAACTCGATGACCGTCTATTCCGGCACCAGCGATGACGCAGGGCTCAACGCGGGAATCGACAGGTTCGAGTCATCACCCCAGGCCCGGAACTTTTTCGACCACTGGTACACACCCTCGGGTGACCTGGCGGCCCCCGTGCTGAGCATTCGCACGACGCGTGACCAGACTGTTTCCCCCTACCTCGACGTGCTGTTCGCCGAGCGCGTCGCTGCAGCTGGCAAGTCCGACATGTTCGTGTCGAGGCAGATCGACCGATTCGGCCACTGCAATATCAGTTCGGCCAACGAGTACGGCCCCGCCTTCGACGACCTGGTGAACTGGGTCGAGAACGGCGTCATGCCCACGCCATAGATGTCGGGAGGCCCGGGTGTGCAAGTGGGGCCGCTGCCACCCGGGTTCTCTCCGACGCCCGCGTACCGCTCGACTGGAGATACTGGTCGAGGACGAACGAGGCGGATCCGCGCAAATCAGTATGGCTCGTCGCGGATCCGGGGGCGGTCCGAAGGTCGGGCCGTCCCTACCTCTACCCGGGTCTTTCACTTCAGGAGGTGCACCATGTTGAGACGAGCTTCACTCATGTTGCTGGTCGCGCTGTGCGCGGTCTCGTGCGATGACTCTCTCACGCAGCCGAACGCGTCGGACACGCAGCTCGTGGAAGCGCAATTCGACGCCCGAGCTGGAAACCCGGTCGTCCACCGACTGACTGTCGGGGGCGCTGACGCTGCTGCCTTCGGGCCGCCCGGATCGGATGCCAATTTCTCGCTCGTGGCACTCCAGCGGGCGGATGGGACGGTGACCGGCCAGTGGAGCGACCAGTACGGAAACAGCGCCGGCATGCACGCAAAGATCGACTGCCTCTATGTGGACGGGAACACGGCCTGGGTGAGCGGCCCGGTCACCCGGCACACCGACCCAGATCTGATCGGAAGAACGGTGAACGCGATGGTCCGAGACGGAGGCGACACAGACGAAGACATGATCAGCGCTGTGTTCTTCTTCCTGCCCTTCACCTGTGTCGACCAGTTCCCGTTCGATCAGTACGAGTTCTTCTGGCCGGTCAACAATGGTCAGGTGAAGCTCGACTGAGCCTCCGTGACCCGGGATCTATTCAGCGAAATGGAGCATTCTCATGTTCAGGAAACTCGCGCTCGCAATGGCAGCCGCACTCGTAGGGTACGGCTGCGCAGAGAATCCGACCCAACCCGTGGAACAGGCGGGAGCAACCGAGACCGTCGCCAACTACATGAACGGCCCCGCACAACCCGGCCCGACCGTGTACCGATCAGAGAACGGCCAGGTGCACGTCTGGACCTTTCCGGGCGATGCGACCCCGGACGGAGAAGACTGGTCGGTGATGTTCAGCATCGGTGACGTCGCGGACCTGCTCTCGTGCGGCGGATCCGGCACGCCCTACCCGGGCTCCGTCCAGGAGATGATCCGAGATGACGGCTTCAACATCGTGCAGATGCGAAAGAAAGTGCCGGCCTACGCGGCACATGCGTCGGACTTCGACGCCTATGAGTTCTGCGAAAAGATGAGCGTTCCGTGGGTGGCGGTCGGAGAGGCCAGCGTCTTCTGGACAGGCCACTCGAGTTACGGCGAAGAAGGAAGCTCCGGGCATTCGAAGCTCACCTTCAACGCATTCCTGGACGATGTCGACACGGGCGAAGGCTACCATGCCCACTGGAATTTCGCGTGGGCGTGGACGCCGTCCGAATTCGACGTGCTGGCCGACAACATGTTCCTCAAGTAGCGGCTGGCCGGGACGGTCGCATCGGAGGCCGGGTTCTACGAGTTCCTTCAGCCCTCGATCACGCCCAGCTGCTGCATCATCCCCATCGCGTCCCAGTCCGCCGTGTGCTCGACGATCTTGCCATCCTTCAGGTGGCTGATCGCCGTGCCGTTGAACTCCACCTTCCTGCCCGTGGCCGGGATCCCGTTCCAGTCCGCGCTGTGCGTCCCGCGAAAGGTCCAGCGGTGCGCCACCATGTCGCCCTCGGCGAGCTCCTTCTCGACGGTGAACCGGCCGTCCGGAAAGCCGGACCTCAGGTCCGCGACCATGGCCGCCAGCCCCTCGCGGCCCACGAACGGAGCGAGCTGGCTGGAATGGTGACGGTAGTCGTCCGCGATGATTTCGGCGGCGGATGAAAGGTCTCCGGCGTTCCAGATCTCGGAAACGAACCTGCTGCTTCGTCGACTGAACGGTGATCGTCTCCAGTCCGTGCGAATGCGGGCCCATCTCCTCGCGCCGCAGCATGAAGGCGAAGAAGAACCCGAGGAATCCGAGCACCGAGAAGATCCACATCCCGAGGGCGTAGCCTCCCGGGTTCGTGGCGCTCGCACCTGAGTAGTCGTTCGCCCAGCCGATCATCCAGTTGAACCCGAACAGACCGATGTTCTGGATCATCGTCATCAGCCCATAGGCGGTGCCCAGCTTCGCCTCCTCGACGAGGTAGGCCACCGAGGGCCACATCACGGCGGGCACGAGCGAGAACGCGATCCCCATCGTCGCCATGGGGACCATGAGGTTCACATCGGTATAGGCCATCACCAGGTAGACCGGCACCAGCAGAAGAGACCCGAACATCATGAACAGGGAACGCTTCCCGACCCGGTCGACCCAGAGACCGAACAGCGGCGTGAAGATCATCGAAAACAGGGTGATGATGCTGGACAGGAATCCCGCCGTCTCGCGGCTGGCGCCATGCGCGTCCTGGAAGAACTTGATCGCGAAGGTCTGGAACGGAAAGATCGC
>JARRPS010000300.1:0-4787 GCA_037382625.1 Gemmatimonadota bacterium
GAGGGAGTTCACCCAATGCGCCACCGAATGCGCCCTGCACTCGCTGCCCTGATGGTCGGATCGCTCTGTTGCGCGTCTTGCACCTCCTACAGGCAGATCGAGCCCGCCGATATACTCAGCCACGAGGAGATCCGGATCACGACGGATCTGGGGTACGAGGAATCCCTCTGGGAACCTCAAGTACACGCCGATACCCTGATCGGGCGCGTAGCCTCGGGGGATGCTCTGCTCTTGCCTCTCGACAACATCCAGGATATCGAGGCGAGGAAGATAGATGTCCTCAAGACCACCGCTCTGGTGGTGGTAACGGCGGGCCTGGCAGCAGTCGCCTATCTCGTGGTCGCTGCCGCGGCCGTTCAGTACTCTAACTAGTACGAAAAAGACGGTCGAGCTCTTCGTCTCGGTTTCCCGCTGACGCTGGACTTCACGCTGCTGCCTCCGAGACGCACGCAGTCGCTGATCGTCGGCTGGCATTCATGGCCGGAAGTTTGCTTCCAGTGATGCTCGGCCCGAATCCGTGGGGTACGTGCACGCCGCAGCAGTGACAGAACCGGGTGCCGGGTTGCGACGGTCAGCGGCAGACGACCGACTCGCGATGTTGGAACCTGTGTCGGCATGACCCTGCGGATGCCGCCCATTCTTGGGTTGCCGGTCTTTGTTCGCGTGCTGCCGCAGGTCGCCAATGCGCTTCAGCTAGCGTCACCAGTACCTCCTGCCCAACCGCAGTTGCACCGCGGCAAGTTCGGCGGGAGTGGTCTCTGAGTCGCAGCGCCGATGCCGGGAGACCGACCGAACTGTGGTCCTCTGACCACGGATTCCGTGCCCGAGTCTTAGAAGTTTCACTCCGGCAATCGCTTAGCAGAAGGCATGCGCTCTGCGTCACTTCGCATCCAAGGTCGTCTGATCTTCGACGGCCGCGGCTGCAACTCTTGTGAGGCGAGGTGATGGACGAGCGGCGATACTGGATGACCGATCCCGAAGGTCTGCTGGCTGGCGCGGCCCAGGCCGTCCAGGCCAAGCAGATGATCGCGCGTCAGCTCGGCTGCGGCTGGCATGACGTGGACCGTAGCCTGGCCGATGCGCTGCTGGAGACTCTGCGCCGCATGCCTTCGCGCGGCCGGCTGAGACGGCGCGAGGACCGCTCCCTGCTCAGTTGTGTCGGTCGATTGCTGCCCGAAGTGCCTGCCGATGATCCGCTCAGGGCCGAGATCCGGCGACGGCTACGCGCCAAGCTGGAAGGTGTCTGACCAGCGGCAGGTTAGCCGATGAATCTCCGCAGCGACCCATTTTCGTAATCGAACCGGAATCGAACATCGAGCCCGGCGCAGCAAGACGCCGTTGCTTCGGAGGAGTTCCGCAATGCGAGACGCAGGGCGTATTATCTCGCTCGGGCTCGCCATGCACGCGACCGGTTGCTCGCGGGTGGAGCACTTGGGGATCTTCGCGCGACTGCAGCGCTAACGAGCCACCGGGAGGGTCAGGATTGAGGGCGACAGGCGATATTCAATGCATTCCGATCGGTTCCGGAGTTTCGGTCCGAACGCAGGTGATGAAGGCACACGCCATTCTGGAAAAGGCAAATCTGAACGCCACGCTTCACCCCAACGGAACGAGCGTCGAGGGAGAGCTCGACGCCATTCTGGTTGCCGTGCGGGAGATCCACGAGACACTGCACGAGGAGGGCGTCGTTCGCCTTGTTTCCTTCGTGAAGATCGCGACCCGCACGGACAAGGAGCCGTCTCTGAAGGGCAAGCTCTTCTGACAGGCCAGCTCCGTATCGCTTGCCCGGTCCCGGTGCCGGCAGCCAGATTCGGGCATGCCCGAGGCTGACCACAACGAATCTGCTCACACCTGGCAGCGGTTCTTCGCTGAGTTGAAACGTCGGCGCGTTTTCCGCGTTATGGCGATCTACGGCGGCGCGGCCTTCGCATCGCTCGAGGCCGTGGACCTCGTCTCCGGCGGCCTGCCGGTCCCGCCCGCATGGAAGAGTACGCTAACGGTGCTCGTTCTGGCCGGTTTCCCGGTGGCCGTGGTGCTCTCCTGGGTATTCGACATCACTCCCGACGGCGTCCAACGAACGGACCCTGCCCGCACGCTCGAGCTCGACGAGATCGTCTCACAGCCGGCGAGGGTTCGCTGGCCTGCTGGCCTGCTGGCCCTGGTTGGAAGCGGGCTGTTTCTCGTGGCGGCATGGTCTGCTGCGTCGGGGCTCGGCTGGCTGGAGCGTACGGCTCCCCGAGAAGCGTACGCGGTCGACGATCCGCGCGGCTCCTATGTAGTCCTGCCGTTCGAGCACTTCGGCCAGAGTCCTGAGGAGCGCGACCTGGCGGAACAGGCCGCAACGCGGCTGGCCAGGCAGTTGCGGGGCTGGGAATCGGTCCGGGTGGTCCCGGACTTTGCGCTTGCCGGCGCGCTTCATGACCTCGGGGCCGAATCGGCGGTTCTACCGTCTCTGGATCTCGGCCTCGCGATTGGACGGGCGCAGCGGGTTGGGACCCTGATCGCCCTGACTGCGCAGATCCAGGGCGATTCGGCTTCTCTCGAGGCACTTCTGTACGATGTCGGCCTGGGGAGCGAGGCGAGCCTTCCGATTCAGGTGACGGCGGCGACCGGGGAGGTGGACGGCTTGGTCGCGCCGGTGACGCAGGAAATCCTGCAACTCCGGGATCGCACTGTTCCGCTGGGGACCCTGCGAAGCGAATCCTCCAGCCCGGCCGCGCACCGGGAGTTTCAGGCTGGACTGGATGCGCTCTACGATTGGCGCTTGCTCGACGCCGAGTCGCACTTCCGGGCGGCGATAGGGTCCGATTCGACCTTCGCGTTGCCCGTCCACTATCTGGCCCTGACGCTGTATTGGATGACGGCACGGAATCCGGAGCGAATCGTTGACATAGGGCCGGAGATCGCTCGGCTCACCGTTCAAGCTGACGGCCTGGCCGCGGAGGGGGGACTTCGACCAGGACTGCGGGACCACGTAAGGGCGTTCCGAGCCTTCTGGGAAGGTCCCGAACTGCCACTCAGCTACGGCCTACTGTTCGAGATCGACGAGCAGGTGGCCGATGCGGTTATCCGGCGAGGTTGCCCGGCGGTCGAAAGGCCTGGCGGCGCGCCAATTCCTCCCTTCGCAAGCAGGTCGGTACAGGAGCTGGTCGCGTTCTGTCCGATCCCCGGAGACTCGATCGGATGGGTGCCGCAGGAACGATGGGAAGATCTGGATCGTTCCATGCTCGACCGTCGCATCGCCGACATGCTGGGAGCGACGACCCAGCTTCTCGAACGGTGGGTCGCGGTGCGTTCCGACCAGGCTCGCCCCCATGAGGAATCGGCCCACTTCGCGCTCTGGCAGAGAAACCTCGAAAGCTGTTCCACCGGTTCCGAGCGAGCGGACAGCTTGAGTGCTCTCGCACTGCGACATCTGGAAGCGGGACTGGCGCTGCGCCCGGACACGACGGCCGAGGACCTGGTGCGACTCGCCATGCTCCGCCTGTCCGCGGACGATCTGATCGGTGCCGAGAAGCTCGTCGATGCCGCCCTCGAGAGATTTCGGACCCGGGCGACGACAGGCGAGTCGATGGGACCCGCTGTTCCGCAGTCGACGGCGAATCTGTACCTCGCCACCGGCCAGCCGCGCCGTGCCCACGATCTCCTGCGCCCGACGTGGGATCAGACCACGTTCGGCGCCGCGGATCCGACCGATGCCGACGAAGTGCTGATGGCTGGCCCGGTGGAACCGTGGTTCGGTCGGTTACGGACGGCGGGCGCCGCCGGCGTCACCGGTCCGCCGCTGGACAGCCTGTTTCGGCAGCTTGAACGGGTGTGGGTGGAGTCCGGGTTCAGCTCCGACCAACGGGCTGTGATCAGCCATGCCGCGCTCCAGCTCGGGATCGGACCGGCGCTGGCGGGGAGTCCGGAGATTCTCGTCGACTGGGTGGAGGCGTGGGAAGAGCACGACCTCGAAGTCCCAGTCGCCCTTCGGGGTCTCGCTGCGGTGGAGCGCGAAAGCACTTCAGCGTCCGATCTCCTGTTCGAGGCCTCGGATGGACTCGAGAATTCGCAGCGGGTGTCTCCGTCCGGCCTGTTTCTCGTCGCAATCCTCGCCGAACGGACGGGTCAGGACTCGATCGCGGCCGACCTGTTCGGCCGTCTGGCGGCTTGCCCGCTGGGGCTGGATCTGGTAGACCTTGGTTGGGGATTACGGACACAGAGTTTCGTGCATCGTGGGTTTGCCTATCAGTCCGTCGGGGACAGGTCGGCAGCCCGGGAGGCGTTCGCCGAGGCGGCGCGCCTCTGGCACTCGGCCGAGCCCGAGTTGAGGTCTCTGGCCGCGCGGGCCACGGCCGGCGCAATCGACCGGAACTGAACGCCAGCCTCCGGACTGGTGGATGGTAACGTCGTCTTTAGTGGGCCGAGCTTTCACTACCCGAGGAGGATTCCACATGGCGAATCGATTATGCGCGCTGATCACCGTCTTCGCGGTGGCGGTGCTGCTCACCCCACAGCAGGCCGCGGCGCAGCAGGACGTTCCGACCACTGTGACAGTCGGAAATGGCCGGAGCGTCGTCGTCGGCAATCAGACGCATAGAGCGGGGAAGAAAGGTCAGATTCCGCCCGGCTGGTCTGAGCGCGAGGGCGCACCCAACGCGCAGTTCCTGCAAGTCGATGAACAGAGAGTCGGTATGGCCCTGTCCGCAGGTCCCGAGGGCAAGCTGACGCGCGTTCACGTGGATGCGGCGGAAGGCTCAGATATCACGGTGGTGATCGGCTTCTACGATCAGATCGCGTCGGCT
>JARRPS010000301.1:0-4496 GCA_037382625.1 Gemmatimonadota bacterium
AAGTGGATCTCGAGAAGTTCTCGCAGCTGGGGGTTCCGTTCTGGCTGGCGGGAGGCGCCGGACGCAAGGGAAGGCTGAAGGAGGCCATCGCCGCGGGAGCGACGGGCATCCAGGTCGGTACGCTGTTCGCTTACTGCAACGAATCCGGCCTCGCGGAATCACTTCGGCGGGACGTGATCCGGAAGTCTCTCGAGGGCACGGTGAGGGTTCGCACCGATGATCGGGCGTCTCCCACCGGGTTTCCCTTCAAGGTCGTCGAACTCGCGGAGACCATCGCCGAGCAGCCGACCTACCAGCGCCGGCAGCGGGTCTGTGACCTCGGATACCTCCGAACGGCCTTTCGAAACGAGAAAGGGCGGATCGACTACCGGTGTCCGTCGGAGCCGGTCGACACGTACGTGAAGAAGGGGGGACGTCTCGAGGACACCGAAGGCCGCAAGTGCCTTTGCAACGCACTGATGTCCAATCTCGACCGGGGGCAGATCCGAAACGGAGGGACGCCGGAACGGCCGATGCTGACCAGCGGTGACGACCTCGAGAATCTCGGCGAGTTTCTCGCCGGCCGGGAGTCGTACTCGGCTCAGGACGTTCTGGACTACCTGCTCTCCTGATCCTCCCGCGGCACGGCGCGATCGACGTTTCCCTCCGCCAGCTCTGCCGCCCGGTCCGAGACCGCGGTGAACACTCTCGCGCTCCGTTCCCGTAAACGGTTCGCGTGGGCTCTCCAGAACGCCCAGCCGGTGGCGACACCTGCCGAAGCCGCTCCAGTCATGATCGCCACTCCGGCCAGAATCGCCGTTGGTTCGACGATGGCGCCGGTGATTCCCCCGAGCGCCAGCGCGCCCCCCATGGAAGCGACGTAGCAGAGCCCCTTGACCGCGGAAGCATCGGTGTGGACGCGGATCGAGGTGCCCCCGGAGCCGGGCGTAACGGTGACCTTCATCCGGCTCCCTCCCGGTTTCGTCTCCCATTCGAGTGCACCGAACGCGGCGCCTCGCGTTCCGGGTTCCCCGGCCGCTTCCGCGATGGTCTCGGCGAGGTCCGCGAAGTCTCCGGGCCCCACCTCACCACGGACCCTCTGGCTCAGGCTGGTGACCCCCGGCGCTCCGTGCACCCCTCGTCCCCGCCGGAGCGCGACTCGCGCCGCCGCCGGGACGATCGCACCGGGGTCCAGTCCCGCTTCCCTCGCGATCGATTCGATTTCATCGACCGTGAAACCGCCCGGCTTCCGCGCCGCGGGAAGCGCGCCGGTCGGTCCCGACGCTGCGCGCAGGATCTCCCGCAGTTCCTCTTCTGTGAAGCGATCTTCGGGCGGCTTCATTCGTAGGAACCGGATGGCGGGGGCAGTCGCCCGCTGCGTACGAGCGCGACGACCTCCGATGGAGAGCGGGCCACGTGGTCAGCGGGGACCGGCCACTCCTCGAGACCGGTCGAACCAAAATACGCAGCGATGCTCACGACCTCGGTAGGCTCGCCTCGCTCGTGGAAAATCCTGCGGGCGTCCAGGGCGCACATCGCATCGGTAACGTGATCTCCGACGAAATAGACCCGGCTTCCCGGCGCCAGGCCCAGGGCATCGATGCACCGCAGAAGCCCGCCTCCCGCCGGCTTCTGATCCTGCCGCGGGAGCTCCCCGTAGCCGAGGATGCTTTCGAAACGCGACAACAGGCCGGAGCGCTCCAGCGCCCGACGGATCACGACACTGTCGTTCTGGGACAGGATCCCGTGGGAAAGGTCCTCCAGCGCGGCCAATGCGTCATCGATGCCATCGAACGGCCTCTGCGGTGTGGCATCCGACAACTGGAGCTTCGGCCACAGCGCACCGGCCCTTTCCACGTCGTCCTCACCGAGTCCGAACTCACGGGCGTAGAAGTCCCGCCAGTTCCCGGCCCGGGCCACCGCTGCCTGGTAGGCCGAGATCGAGGCCAGGGCCGGGACGCTCTGGTGGCTGCGGTCCGTCAGTTCCTCGATGATCAGCCGGTTCACGCTCAGGTTGCGGGGATGCGAGTCCACCAGGGTACCGTCGAAGTCCCAGATCACCGCAACGTTCGTTGGTCCCGCTCCGTTTTCCCTCACCTGTCCGCGTCCCTTTCGCCCCAATCTCGAACTACAGTCGTTGAGCGCGAGGATAGTCCGAACAGCCGGAGCGCGGCAAGCGGCGGACTGTGAGTTGGGCACGAGTCTCCGGCGGACGACTGATCCGGTCTGTCGGTGCCGTTCAGAATTCGGCGTCGATTTTTCGGTGGCCCCTCCCGGCCGAACCGGGCATCTTGAGCGCATGAGCACGAGAAATCTCCCTGACCGGGCCACCATGCTCCGGGCGTTCGAATCCCGCGACGTCTCCTATGACGGCGTATTCTGGACGGCCGTTCGAACCACCGGGATCTTCTGCCGTCCCACCTGCCCGGCCCGAAAGCCGAAACCGGAGAATGTCGAGTTTTTCGAGTCTGCGAAGACCGCGCTCGAGGCGGGATATCGACCCTGCCGCCGATGCCGGCCGCTGGAGCTGACCGGATCGACGCCCCCGTGGCTTGGCGGTCTGATCGACGCACTGGAATCCGATCCATCGCGTCGCTGGACCGATCGAGACGTTCAAGCGCTGGGGCTGCGGCCGGAGCGGGTTCGTCGCTGGTTTCAGCGCCACCACGGGATGACCTTTCACGCCTACCGCCGGTCCCGACGCCTTGGTGAGGCGATCGGCCGGATCCGGGAGGGAGAAGAGGTGTCGCGAACCGCCTTTGCCCAGGGATACGAATCGCTCAGCGGCTTCAACGAGGCTTTCCGGAAGCTGCTCGGCGCTCCACCAACTGGCATCGACGCCGATCGGGTCGTTCGGATCACCCGTGTCCTGACTCCTCTGGGCCCGATGCTCGTCGGTGCCACCGATGACGCCCTCTGCCTGCTCGAATTCGTCGATCGACGAAAGCTGGAAACGCAGCTCCGGCGCCTCGGCACCCGACTCCGGGTCGCTCTGTTGCCCGGATCGAATCGGATCACGGAATCGCTCTGTTGCCCGGATCGAATCGGATCACGGAAGAGACGGAGCGACAGGTTTCCGCCTATTTCGATCGCCGCCTCACCGAATTCAGCCTGCCCATCGAGACGCCCGGCACCGAGTTCCAGCAAACCGTCTGGAAGGCCCTTCGGGAGATCCCGTACGGCAAGACCGCGTCTTACGGAGAGGTGGCACGCCGGATCGGGCGACCCACGGCAGTGCGGGCCGTCGCAGGGGCCAATGGCGACAACCGGATCGCGATTCTCATTCCGTGCCACCGGGTCATCGGAGCCGATGGCACGCTCACCGGGTACGGAGGCGGACTCTGGCGGAAAAAGCGGCTGCTGGATCTCGAGTCGGCTCAGACGGAAGCCTTCGAAGCGTAAACGGTCCCGCGAGAGGCCGGGACCCTGACTGCTTCAGAGAGTCACACGCTCTCCTTCGGCCGCTACGCGGAAGCCTCCAGCTTCGATTTCGGCCCTTACCACCGTGTCCGGATCGGCAGCGGGATTCGAGTGGTTCAGGTGGATGAACCTGATCTTCGCCCGCTCCGCGTCCGGCAGCGCAGCGAACCGCTCCATGCTGTGCGCGATGAGGGGATGGGGAAAGCCGCTCATGTCCCGTCCGGGAAGCTCGCCATCCGCGAAGAAGGTCGCATCCAGGTAGGCGACGTCCACGCTCGCGATCTCGTCCTCGATGCTGACCCCCCAGGCGTCCCACTCTTCCCAGCTGTCGATATCGGGAATGAAGAGCACGGTCCGGTTCGGTCCTTCGATGGAAAGCCTGTCGCCGAGCGGGACCGGTGTGCCTGCTTCGAGGGCCCGAAGGACGATGTTCCCGTATCCGACGAGCTGACTCCAGGGACCGTTGTTCGACAGGAAATGACGCATTCCCGGCATGGCGAACACGGGCACCTCTCTGGCTCCGAGGGACTCGTGTCCCAGAAAGATCAAACCCGTGTAGTGACCGATATGAGCGTGGGTGAGAAAGATCCCCGCCAGACCGGGTGACGCATCGACGGGAGCAATCTCGTCGAGGAGGTGAAGCTGCTCGCGGAAATCCGGAGTGGCCTCGAAGATCCACCGCTGGCCCGTCGCGGGCTCCACGAGACCGAGGCTCACGACCCGGCGTCGAAGATCCGTATTCACCCATGCGGGGTGGTCCGGAGATCCGGCCTGCGGTATGCCTCCGTCCTGTGCACTGCCGAGGACCACCAGCCATGGGGGCCCGTCACGCCGCGCGGTGCCCTGCCCCACCGCGTTGTGGGGTGCGAGCAGAATCGCGAACGTCAGGCCGGCCCGGACCCACATCAGCCGCGGAGCCCGCCCGGCAGGTACATCGCTCATGCGTCTCCTTCCTCTTGGTTCTCGATTCATCGCACGCGGAAGACCACCCCGGTTCGGGCACCTTCCACGCTCTTTGCATAGGCCCGGGCAGCCCGAAGGGCCGAAACGGGCTCGAAGCCCCGGAAGAAAGGCGCGTACTGATCCAACGCCTCTTC
>JARRPS010000302.1:0-2989 GCA_037382625.1 Gemmatimonadota bacterium
GTCGATGTAGCCGAGATATCCGGCTCCGTGCCAGAACACATCGTCCAGCACGACGTAGTGCACGGATCCCCGTTCGAACGAGTAATAGGTAGGCCCGAAATGTCGGGAGAAGGTATTCGCCGAAGCCTCGTCGGAGCGGGCTTCGAAGTCCAGATCGTGATTCCCGATCACCTGGAAAAAGGGAATTCCCGTCGCGGCCACGCCGCGCTCGTACTCGGGGTAGAGCCAAAGCTCGTCGTACATGATGTCACCGCAGGCGAGCCCGAAGCTGGGTACGTCGCCCATCGCGCGGGCCGTCTCGCGCACGTCCGGAACGGTCTGCGCATGGAAGAGCCCCATCTCTTCCTCGTCCTCGGTCTGGACGTCCGCGAGCAGGAGCGCCGCGTGCCGCGAGTCGTCGCGCTCGGCGCGGGAGAGGTGGAACCGGACCGACTGTTCGCCGCGTCCGTCGGGCGCGATCGGCTCGTAGAAGCGGGCCGTTCCGGTCGGGTTCTGCGGGATCCGCATGCCGGCAGGCACCGTCAAGAACACGAACGACGCTCCATGGGCGGTCGTCAATTCGAAGCCGCCGTCCGCATCGGTGCGCGTGACCGTGAGTCCATCCGAAACCGACACGCCCGGAAGGCCCCGGCCGTCGGCCTGGACGAAGCCGCGCACCCGGACCGGATCGTTCGGCCGCGCCGCCCTGGAGATGCGAGAGCCGGCGGCCGACACCCATGGATCCCGCTCGGCCGCCGATACGGCCGCTCTGAGCCAGGGGGGCATCGCCGCCGCCGTCCCGCCCAGAGCCGCCAGGTGCAGGAAATCCCTTCTGCCGAGTCCGTCCATGATCGCTCCTTCCGCAGCCGGGGTTGCATGCTCCGCCCGGAGACTACCCCCTCAAGCCCGGGTCCAAAAGCGACTCGACATCAGGACGGCAAATCGGGACGGAGCCGTGTCGATTTCGAGATCCAGGGCTTACCCGCCCGTTACGCAGGGCTGTCGGAGTAGTGACCGGCAGGGGCCACACTTCCCTCGAGGCAGTGGATAAGATCTCCGCACAACGGACAAGAATGGCATCGTTCGCGACGAGATTGCAGGTCCTGGACACCCGGCTGCTAAGCGTCGTCAGAATCCGCAGCGATGATGGCCACCCGGCCCGGATCGCGACGTGGGTGACCCGCAGCGGCGATGGCCCCCTGTACGCCGTGATCGCGGCCCTCGTGGCGCTGATGCTCGGGGCCGATGTGCTGCCGATCCTCCGGGTCTGGCTCGCGGGATTCGCCCTGGAGCGATTGCTGTACAGGGGTCTGAAGTCCCGACTGCGGAGACCCCGGCCTTTCGAGGTCGAGACGTCGATCCGCGCACTGGTCGTTCCTTTCGACCAGTTCAGCTTCCCTTCCGGCCACACCTCGGCCGCATTCCTCATGGCCGGACTTCTATCGGCCCTGATTCCCGTTCTGTCGATTCCCGTCTTCGCATGGGCCTGTGCCGTCGGAGCCAGCCGCGTCTGTCTCTCCGTGCACTATCCATCCGACGTCTTCGCAGGCGCCATGCTCGGCACCGCCGTCGCCCGACTCGTACTCGCGTTCGGCTGACTCCTGCTCGCGAGTCACGCGGACATTCGGGGGCACTACATCCGGGTCTGAAGGACAGGACCGGACCCGCGGGAACCGTATAATCCTGCAGTGATCGCCTTGCCACGACGCGGATAATCCGGGCGTGGCGGCGTCGCGCCGGAGGTGGTATCCTCTCCCTGTTCCAACCCGGGGCGAGATCCCGGGTGGCCGCGCCTTCCGGCGGGTCTTCCAGACACGGGCTCAGGTCGTTCGGCGGAGGAGTCGGGCATGAGAGACGGGCACGAACGGAGAGTGGAGATCGGAGGTCGCAGGACGGGTCTGCTAACGGTCGCGGCGCTCGGGTTCCTGGCCCTGGTAGCGTGCGGGCCCACGCAGGATCGGGTCGCCACCGACCAGGCAGCGGACGGGATCGATCGCGCGGCGTTCGACAGCCTGCTCGCCGACCTCGCCGGCCCGCAGGCTGAGGGACTGTCGAACGGTCAGCGCTGGAGACTGGTCGCTTCGACGGGTACGGGCCTTCCCCCGAACAGCTACCGACTCGCTGATCTTCCCGAGCCCCAGGCCCGGGGCGCGCTGCTGCAACAGGTGTACTGCGTACAGTGCCACGGGGTCTCCAGCCCGAAGATGCATACGGCGGAGGAATGGCCGATCCTGCTGCGCCGGATGAATATGCGGATGCGGACGCTGCGTGACCGGCTGGGCGGCGAGACGATCGAGGGCGCGGTGGACGAGATGCTGATGGCGGGTCTGCAGTCAGCCAACATCCCGACGCCGGAAGACCAGGACTCGCTGATCGCCTACTTCACGCGGCACGGCCTCCCCATTGCTGCGCCCGGAGAGATCGGCAGCGGTCCGGACGACCTCCTGTACCTGGAGTACTGCTCCCTGTGTCACGAGGCCCCGTCGCGCACTGCGCACGGACCGGAGGGTGCGCAGGCGCTGGTCTACCGGATGAGCGCGATGATGGAGATCCTCGGGATGGCGCCGCCGACCGAGGCGGAGAAGCAACGGCTGGTGGCGTATCTGAAGGCGGCTTCCGAGTAGGCGCGCACGGCGGCGGGTGCGCGCCCCTTCCGAGCGCGCGCCGGCGCCGCAGGCGGTTCCGTCACCGCATCATCTCAGCAGCTCCAGCCCCACCCACCATGCGAGGCGGGCCACGGCGGCCACCTTCGCGGGATCGAGACGGTCCACCTCGTCGTCCAGGCCGTGGTAATCGTCGTGCAGGCCGCTGTGCAGGAACAGCGCGTCCACCCCGCGACTGAGAAACGCCCAGCAGTCGGAGCGCTGCACCAGCACGTTGTCGGGCCGGTCCACCGGAGAAACGCCGATGTCATCGTGGAGCGCCGCGACCGACTGCGCGAGCTCTCCGAGATCCGAGTCCGTGAGGTGAATGACCTCGATCGTGGTCGGGCTGTTACGCCCGATCATGT
>JARRPS010000302.1:2995-4263 GCA_037382625.1 Gemmatimonadota bacterium
CGGGTTGGAAGCGTAGTGCTGTGCACCGAGGAGGCCGCGTTCCTCGCCGCTCGTCGCGACGAACACGATGCTGCGCGCCGGCGGCTCCGCCAGGGCAGCGAACGCCTCCGCGATCTCGATCAGGGCCGCGGTCCCGGAGGCGTTGTCATCGGCGCCGTTGTAGATGTAGTCGCCGCTCGGCGACGCCACGGGTGACGTGCCGATGTGGTCGAAGTGGGCGGTGAACACGACATGCTCGTCCCGCAGGGCGGGGTCCGACCCCTCGATCCAGCCGACCACGTTCGGGGACGCGCCGGAGCCGCCCGGATTGCCCGGGACCACATTCCCGACCGGGGCCGCACCGGAAAGCACCTGGGCATTTCCGATCTGGAACCACTGGAGATAGCCGGTGGGCGTCCCGGGCCGGAGGCCCGCTCCGGCGAACTCCGATTCGATGTAACGAGCCGCGGTCTCGATCTGGGCCGAGGGCGACCAGCGTCCCAACATGGAGTCGTGCGCCAGCACGCCGACGTGGCCTCGGACCTCGGACAGCGTGATCGTCTCGACCGCGGACTGGTAGTCGACCGCATCACCGGAGAGGCCGACCGGATTGTCCTCGCCGCACGCTGCCGGCGTGCCCAGCAGGGCGAGCACGAGAATCAGTCGGCTGGCATCGGTCTTCATCGTTCCTCCTCCACTCCGTTCCGGGCCGGAATCGCTTCCCCGCGCCTCATCATGCCGTTCGGCGGGACGTCGAACTCCAGGCGCGTTCGACGCTCCTCGCCGTTCATCACCGCCAGCTCGAGCCGGTACCGGCCCTCGGGAAGCTTATCCGACAGGGCCACCACGAGTCCCGCGTCCGCGCCGGGCTCCAGATCGCGTTCCCGGCCGCCGTCGGTCCATTCGAACGGACACGCTCGCGGGTCCACTTCGATCCGCGTCCAGTCATCCCGCACCTTCCGATCCAGCCGCAGCGGCCGACCGGCGCAGCGCCTGGCAGTCGCCGCCCCGTGGTTGCGTACCCGAAGCGTAATCCGGTCCGCTTCGGCCTGGAGTCGCGGTCCAAGCACGAGGGACGGACGGAATCGCCACCGAAGCAGCCGCCAGGTGGCCAGCAGCCCCACGATGACAACGATCGAGACCAGCCATTCGTTGACAACCATGTGCGCATTCTATCTCCCCGGAACTGACAGTTCGACCCAACCCTCGGCAGCATGTCCCAGCCATCGATCGTGAGCACGGGGACCGCCAGGCCGTCGACAGTCAGATCTAACCATATGTGAAGGCCC
>JARRPS010000303.1:0-6949 GCA_037382625.1 Gemmatimonadota bacterium
GCACGAGCGACATCGCCAGGAGGAATCGGAAACGTGAAGCTCACCGAGTATCTCGACCCGGGACTGGTGGTGATCGGTATCGAGCCGGGCGACGTGTCTGACATCCTCTCTCAGCTGATCGGTCCGTTGGTCACCGATGGCACGCTCGACGGATCCGAGCGTGTGCTGGAGGCCCTTCTCGCGCGAGAGCAGGTTCTCAGTACCGGAATCGGTTCGGGCATTGCCGTCCCGCATGCGATCAGCGAGGCAATCGGCTCACCGCAGTTGATCATCGGGCTCTCTCCCGACGGCGTGGATTTTCGTGCGATGGACGATGCACCGGTAAACGTGTTCTTCGTGCTGCTCTCCCCGCCGGATCGCGCCGGACATCACATTCGACTTCTCGCCAGGATCGCGCGGCTCGCGCGTCACCCCGAGTTCGTGGATGCCCTCCGGAGATGCGAGACGGGAGAGCAGGTGGTGAACCACATTCACGCGTACGAGAGCGAGCACGTCTGAACCGTTCGAGGCGGGGCCGGATGGTTCCGCACGGCGCGCCCGGGAGCCTGTTTTGGAGCTGTTGATCGCCGTCATCAACGACGTGGACCTGATGGACGAGGTGCTCGCCGGCTTCCTCGAAATCGGGATCACGGGAGCGACCGTCCTCGACAGCGAGGGTATGGGACGGGTCCTGAGCCACGACATCCCGATTTTCGCGGGCCTTCAAACCCTGATCTCTCGATCCCGACCGCAGAACCAGACCTTGTTCAGCGTGATCAACGAGCCGGCGAAGGTGGACCAGGCGATAGCGCTGCTTCAGGACGTCTGCGGTCGCTTCGAGGATCCCGCGACCGGAATCGCGATCACCCTCCCCGTGAACCGGGTGGTCGGGCTCGCTCCTGAACTCGGTGACTCGGGAGGGTGAGGCTACTTCTCACCGTTCTCGCCCTCGTCCTCGTCAGCCTCCTCGGAGCGAGATTCGGGTTCCGCAGTCAACGCGCCTCTCTCGGTTTCCGCCTCTTCGTCAGCTCGGGCTCGCATTTCGTGCTCATCGGTTTCCTGTTGGGACCCCACGTGGCGGGTTTGATCACCGCGACGGTGACGGATTCGCTCGCTCCCTTCGTGGCGCTGGGGCTGGGTTGGATCGGACTGCTGTTCGGCCTTCAGTTCGATCGATCGGACCTGCGGACGTTCCGCCGGGCGGAACATGCCCTGGTGGCCGGCCAGGCCCTCGTCACATCGGCGGTGCTTGCGGGTGGCCTGGTGGTCATGCTGATGCTGACCGGCCAGGATGACACCGGTTCCCTGGCGGCTGCCTGCGCCGCCGCGGCCGCCGGATGCGCCTCGAGTCCAACGGGAACGGCCGTCGTATTCGGATCCGCGCGGGTCAGCGGTCCGATCAGTCGACTCGCCAGTCTCGTGACGAGCCTGGACGGCGCCGTCGGAATCGCCCTCCTGGCGGCGGTCTACGCGATCGCGCATCCGGGCGTCGCTGCTCCGCTGCTGGACATCGGCCCGCTACGCTGGATCCTGGCGCCCGTGCTTCTCGCCCTGCTGTTCGGCTGGCTGTTCCTGTCGCTGTCGAGAGAAAAGCCACCGATCGAAGAATTCGTGCTGTTCCTGCTGGCCCTCGCTCTCATTCTCGCAGGAACGAGTCTGTCACTGGCCACTTCCTCCTTGTCGCGGGGGCGCTCCTCAGTTTTCACTCGTGGCAGGTGATGCCGCTCGCGTTCGCGTACGTCGCGCTTCGGACGGTCGGCAAGCTGTTGGGAGGCGCACTCGCTCGTCCGCTCATCCGGCCCGGAAGCCTCACCGTTCCCTTCGGTTCCACCCTCCTCTCGCAGGGCGGTGTATCGATCGCGATCGCGATGTCGGCGTTGCTGGTGATCGGCTCGGAGTTTCCCGATGCCGTGGCCGTGAGCTCGATCTTCGATGCGGTGATTCTGGGGATCATCTCCTTCGAACTGGTCGGTCCCGTAATCCTGCGAGTCGCTCTCGATCGAGCCGGAGAGCTCTCGCATTCGGCCGCCGACATCTCCTCTCCCCGGTCGGCGGCGACCTCCTCGCCCGGTTGAGCGCGGTCCTGCGGACCTCTATCTTGTCCGGACAACAGACGGTGGTTCACCGCCGACAGGAGCCATCTCGTGTCTTTTTATGACTTCCTCGTTTATGCGTCGCTCATTCTCTGGATCCTGTTTGGAACCGGGCTGATCCTCTCCTTGATCCTGATCGTGCCGAAGATCCTCAGAGCCTTCGGCAGCCTGGAGCGGGCCGGCGAAGCGTTCAATCACCGGATTCTCCCGATCATGGAGCGGGTGGACGTCGCCGCGCAGGACATCGCGAAGATCACCGACGCAGCGATGTCGGGGGTGGAACGCATCGATGAGACGGTGGACCACGTGACCGATTCGGTGGATCGTTTGCTGGGAGTCGCAGAGGACCGCGTCTCGGAGGCGAATGCGCTGGTCTCCGTTGCCCTCGAGGAAGCCGAGCAGACCTTCGTCTCGACCGCGGGACTGATCAATGCCGTCCGGGGTGGCTTCGGCGGAGGACGAGATCGCCGCAAGCGGAAGCGGCGAAGGAAGCGGCGGAGGAAGGACCGATGGCTCCTGGGCGGACGCTGACGAAACTCGCCAGCCTCCCTCCGGCCTGCGCGGTGGTCCCGCTACTGGCGGGAACGCTGCTTCTGCTCTTCCCTGAAACGGCCTATGCCTGGGGACCGGCTACGCACGTCCAGATCGGGCTCGAGGCGCTGCGGTCACTGAATCTGTTTCCTCCTCACATCGCCGGCGTCATAGCGCAGTATCCGCTCGATTTCCTCTACGGAAACATGGCGGCCGACATTTCACTCGCGAAGAAGTACGCGCAGATCGGGCGACACTGTCACAATTGGGAGGTGGCCCGCGAGATCCACAGGGCCGCCGGCAACGATGAGAAGCTGCAGTCGGCCATGCTCGGCTACCTCTGCCACCTCTCCGCCGACGTCCTGGCGCACAACTCGTACGTGCCACGCATGCTGCTCCTCACGTCCTCCACTCGCGGCCTCGGTCATTCGTACTGGGAGCACCGGATGGATACGGATGTGGGGATCGAACATTCCCAGCTCGCGCGCTGGATCGTCACTCGGCACGACAACTCGGCGACCGACGCCCTCTTTCGACGCGTCCTTTCCAGTACCCTGTTCAGCTTCAGCACGAACCGTCGGATCTTTCACGGGATGATCCGCATCAATGGCAACGAGAGCTGGCAGGCGATCATGGACACGGTGGTGGACAACTCGCGCTGGGATCTGGATCCCACCACGGTTTCGAGATACCTGCGCCACAGCTTCGAACTGGTCGCCGACTTCCTCGCCAACGACGAAGACTCACGTGCCGCCACGCAGGACCCGATCGGAGATCTCGCGCTTACCGAGGCCAAGAAGATCCGGCGCCGCGTGCTGATGGCGGAGGGCTGGAGGAGCCTCGATGCGATCGAAAGGACCGCCGACAACCACTTCCCCCTGCCCCGAGGGCCGACCCGCTACTGGGACCTCCGGGGAGACACCTCCCGGGACGCCGCGCGAAGCGTAGAGACCGCGCTGTCGACCGCCGTCAAGCCGCCGCCGACCGCTGTCCTCGATGCTGTTCTGGACCCGGCGATACTCCGGACGGAAGACGCGGGCAAACCCGGTTGACCGATCCCTACATTCCCCGTTCGAAGACGCTTCGTCCGCCGACCACCGTCATCTCGACCCGCAGATCCTTGAGATCGGCCGGGTCGACCGCGAAGGGACTGCGGTCGAGGATCACGAAGTCGGCCAGCATCCCCGGAGCGAGCCGGCCGACGCGCTTCTCCGCGAACCCCGCTCGCGCCGCGTCCCGGGTATAGGCGACCAGCGCCTCCGACACGGAGAGTTTCTGTGCGGGAACCCATCCCTCCGGGTTCGCTCCATCGAGCGTCCGACGGGTGACGGCGGCGTACACTCCGAGCAACGGATCCAGGGGAGCTACGGTCCAGTCGGACCCGAACGCCGGTCTGGCACCGGCGTCCACGAGAGACTTGAACGCGTAGGTCGAGGCGGCCCTTTCGGCTCCGATCTTCCGCTCGGCCCACCGCCCGTCGTCGATTGCATGATAGGGCTGCATGGCAGGGATCACATCGAGTTCGGCGAAGCGGTCGAAGTCCTCCGGACGAAGGTGTTGCGCATGCTCGATCCGGAACCTCCGGTCCCGCCCCGCTGTCTCCGCGAAGATCGCCGCGTACATCTCGAGAAGCTCCGCGTTCGCCCGGTCCCCGATCGCGTGAATGGCCACCTGGAGCCCTGCCGCGTCGGCGCGGCGCACCGCCCCCTCCAATTCGACGAGCGGCGTTACCGTCAGCCCCCGGGTCTCCGGGTCATCGAGGTACGGTTCGTAGAACAGCGCGGGTACGGTTCGTAGAACAGCGCGGTCGCTGAACCCAGGGAACCGTCCACGAAGCCCTTGAGTCCGCCCCAGCTCAGCCAGTCGTCGCCGGTTCCGCCCTCCTGCGCCACGAAATCGGCCAGTCGGTCCACGGTGGAAAGTGGAACGAAGGCCCGGACGCGCAGGGTGAGATCGCCTCGCTGCCGGGCACGTCTGTAGGTCGCCAGGCCCGCCCAGTCGCCCATGTCGTGCACGCCCGTGACCCCCCGGGCCGCCGCGTGCCGCATAGCCGCCGCCAGCGCGGAATCGCGCTCGGCTTCGGACGGCTCGGGGACCGCGGCGAATACGAGCGGCATCGCTTCGTCCTTCAGCACACCCGTGATACGGCCATCCGAGTCCCGGACGATCTCGCCGCCGGCGGGATCCGGCGTCGCCGGTCCGATGCCCGCACGCTCGAGCGCGAGGGTGTTGGCGAGCGCCATGTGCCAGTCGAGGCGCGTGACGAAGACCGGGTGCTCCGGTGTCACCGAATCGATCCAGCGCCGGTCAGGCAGCGACCCGCCCCAGAGCTGGTGGTCCCAGTCACCGCCCAGGATCCAGGTCCCCGGAGGCATCGTAGTGGAAAAATCCTTCAGGATCCGGCTGAATTCTCACCGCGCACGGCGATCCCTCCGACGGTCGACAGTTTCGAGTCCGCCGTCCAGATCGTGCCGCCGACGAAGATCCGATCCGGCTCTACAGGCGGGCTCACGACGCACGCTCCAACAAGCACGGCGATGCCGAAAGAGATCGCCACCAGGCCCTCATTCACCTACTCCTCCTCTCGTCAACCGCGCTGAATCCGATCAAAGGGGACGAAGGCCCGCGTGCGCCACCATGACCTTGCGGACACCCGCTTCCCCGAAGTCGATCTCTGCCTTGAGGGCGGTACCGCGACCGCTGACAGAGAGGATCTCGCCTTCCCCGAACTCGGGATGTACGACCCTCGCGCCCGACTCCACGCGCAATTCCTCCTGCGAATCGCTGTAATCGTAACGGACTCCGGAGACCGCCCTCGTCCTCGTGGGAGCGGGCTGTGGTCGCCGCCAGCTCCAGTCGCCGGTCGAGAGGTCGGGAGCCGGGCCCGGAGATCGATTCGCCGGACGTCCCGTCCGTCTCCCGCCTCGGCCGGCGGCGCCGCTCGCCGCCGACCAGTGCCGCTGCACCGGACCCTCGGGCAACTCCGAGAGAAACTGCGAAGGCACGGCTCGCTGTTCGCTGCCGTAGCGCCAGCGACTCTGCGCGTGCGTCATCACGAGCCGGTCCTCTGCTCGGGTCACTCCCACGTAGAAGAGCCGGCGCTCCTCCTCCAGCTCGTCCTCGCTTTCCATCGATCGAGAGAGCGGGAAGAGACCATCCTCGAGGCCGACGAGGTAGACGACGGGAAACTCCAGCCCCTTCGCGTTGTGCAGGGTCATCAGCGTGACGCCGGGAGCCGATTCGTTGTATTCGTCGATGTCGGCGCGAAGGGCCGCAGCCTGCAGATACAGCTCGAGATCGGTCGCCCCCTCGACGCCATCCAGGACGTCGGCAGGGTCGAAGGCCGAAGCCGCCGCGAGCAGCTCCGTGAGGTTGGCGATCCGATCGGCGCCGTCGTCTTCCGACTCGAGCGCCGCCACGAGTCCGAAACTGCGGATGCACTCCCGGATCACTTCCTCGCAATCGGCCTCTGTTGCGAGTTCGGAGAGCGCCGAGATCCCCGACGCGAAGTCCTGCAGCGCGGCGGCCCCGGCGCGCGGAATTCCGGGGAGTTCCGTCGCGATTTCGGCGGCCGCGAGAAGGCCGAGTCCCCCTTCCGATGCTGCACTCCGGAGCTTTTCCAGCGTCACCGATCCCACGCCCCGGCGCGGCCAGGAGACGGCACGTGCGAACGCCGCTTCGTCCGCGGGGTTCACGACGAGCTGAAGGTAGGCGAACACGTCCTTGATCTCGCGCCGCTCGTAGAAACGAACGCCGCCCACGATTCGGTAAGGCAGCCGGGCCCGACGCAACGCGTCCTCGAAGGGGCGTGACTGCGCGTTCGTCCGGTAAAGAATCGCCGCTTCATCCGGGCGAAACCCTCCGCTGCCGCGCTCCAGCTCGGCGACGACCCACGCCGCCTCGGAACGCTCGTCGGCGAAACGCATCACGCTGACCGGTTCTCCGGCAGGCCGCGAAGTCCGAAGCCGCTTCTCCTTTCGGGACCGATTATGGGAAATGACCGCGTTCGCGACCTCGAGAATCGAAGGAGTGGACCGGTAGTTCTCTTCCAGGCGAACCACGGCGGCTCCACCGAAGTCCCGTTCGAAATCGAGGATGTTCCGGACGTCGGCTCCCCTCCAGCCATAGATCGACTGATCGTCGTCACCGACCACGCAGACGTTCCCATGTCCCTGCGCCAGGCGGCGGACGATGCGGTACTGAGCGTGATTGGTGTCCTGGTACTCGTCCACCAGGACGTGAACGAACCTCTCGGCGTACCGTTCTCCCACGTCGGTATGATCCTCGAGAAGCCGCACGGTATGGACGAGGAGATCGTCGAAGTCGTAGGCGTTGGAGCGAACCAG
>JARRPS010000304.1:0-2974 GCA_037382625.1 Gemmatimonadota bacterium
CCCGCGTGCCGTGCAAACCGTCGCGGACATAGCACTGATCCTCGTCGTTGACCCACAGGATCTGGTCCTGCCAGTTCTGGGGGTCGAAGCGGTCGAAATCGTCGAAGAAGTCGACTTCCCAGGCGTCACGATCGCTCCGGTAGTTTTCCTGATGGCTCCCGGAGTCCGCGTTCGCCACGACGGCCAGAGCGCAGAGCGAGGCGATCGTCGCGATCGTCGCGGGCAAGAGCTTGCTGGTGGCCGTCGACATGGAGGGACCTCTCCTTTGATGACTTTCGCGTCATTCGGCCTGCGGCAGTCTTCGAACCGCGGCCATCGGTCTCATCGGCGATCCGGTGGCCGGGATGATCGAAGCCTCGCCGGCGGTCTGCAAGCCCGACCCGGCCGCAGTCCGCGCCGCGCGTCGTTTCCGTTCTCGTTGCCGCACCACTTTGCCCTGCGGGCTCCAGTCGCGAGATTGTTCTCCACCGGTCGACGCGTTCCGTCGGTTGATCACCCCGGCTCCCTGGAGACTCCGATGCCGATCCGACCCTGCACCCGTCCCGCCGTTCTGGTCGCGTGCCTCCTCGTGATGGCTTCGTGCGATCGGAATGACCCCACGGACGCGACCCGTTCGCCGCCCGAGCGCCTGACCGCGGATACGCCGATGCAGACGGTCGAGGGTGCGAGCTTTCTCGCGCCCTCGGGATGGACGGTTTCAGTGCGCGGGCCGGCCACGATTCTGGAGGTGCCCGAGGGCGACTCGCGCATCGCGCTCGTCGACGTACAGGCACCGGACGCCGACTCGGCCGTGGCGCTCGCGTGGAAGGCGTATATGCCTGACCGTCCGTGGCCGCTCAAGGTCTCCACGCCTGCGCCGGACCGGGACGGGTGGACCGACGGTCGCAGCTATTCGTACCAGACATCGCCCGACGAGAAGCGGGGCGTGGCGGCGTTCGCTCAGCGTGCCGGCGACGTCTGGACGATTGCCCTCTACGACATGAGCGATGCGACGGGAGAGAAGCGCGCCTCCTCCGTGGCGCTCATCTTCGACCGTCTGTATCCAGAGGGCTACGCGCCGGAGTCATTCGCCGGAATGTCGGCGATGCGCCTCGACGAGGAGCGACTCGCGGAGTTGTCCGCGTTCACGGAAGCCGCGATGACGGAGCTCAAGGTCCCGGGCGTCGCCGTCGGGATCGTCCAGGATGGAGAGGTCGTCTTCGCCGACGGTTTCGGGGTGCGCGAGCTCGGAAAAGCTGAGAAACCCGACGCGAACACCCTCTTCATGGTCGCATCGAATACCAAGGCACTGACCACGCTGATGCTCGCGAAACTCGTGGAGAAAGGGAAGTTCGGCTGGGACACGCCTGTCACCGAGCTGCTCCCGTCCTTCGCGCTCGGCGACTCGGCGACCACTCGACAGGTGAGGGTGGAGCACCTCATCTGTGCGTGCACGGGGCTCCCTCGACAGGACTTGGAGTGGCTGTTCGAGTTCGACGATGCCACGGCCGCGACCGCGCTGGCCACTCTCGCCACAATGCAGCCCACCAGCGGATTCGGGGAGTTGTTCCAGTATTCGAACCCGATGGCCGCGGCGGCCGGCTACGCGGGCGGACATGTTGCCTATCCGGAGATGGAGCTCGGGGCGGCCTACGACACGGCGATGCGAACGCTGGTGTTCGAACCGCTCGGCATGCGCGCCACGACGTTCGACTATGCCGAGGCGCTGGCGGGGAATCACGCGGCGCCCCACGCGCCCGACATCGACGGGAATCCCGCCGTCGCGGCCATGGACCTCAACTACTCGGTGATCCACGTGCGCCCGGCGGGCGCGGCCTGGAGCAGCGTCCACGACATGCTGAAATACGTGGAGATGGAGCTGGCGGAAGGGAAGCTGCCCGATGGAACCCGGTACATCAGCCGGGATGCCCTGCTCGCGCGTCGCGCCCCGCACGTGCCGATCGGGAAGGACGCGACCTACGGCATGGGTCTCGTGGTCGACACGAAGTACGGCACGCCGGTCGTTCACCACGGCGGCGACATGATCGGGTTCCACAGCGACATGATGTGGCTGCCAGAGCACGGCGTGGGCGCCGTGGTCCTCACCAATGGGGATCCCGGCTGGACGCTCCGGAATATCTTCCAGCGTAAGCTCCTCGAGGCCCTGTTCGACGGTCGCGACGAGGCCGACGCCGACGTGGACTCGCAAGCGGAGAATTTCTACACGCGTCTCGCGGCGGACCGCGAACTGCTCACTGTCCCGGCCGATGGCGAAGCGGCGGCGAAGCTATCGGGACACTACGTGAACGCGGCCCTCGGCTCCATCGACGTGATCCGCGAAGAGGGGCGGACCTGGTTCGATTTCGGCGAGTTCCGCAGCGAGGTCGCATCGCGCGTGAACCCGGACGGATCGGTCTCGTTCCTGACGATCGATCCGGGCGAGGACGGATTCGAGTTCGTAGCTGGCGGAGGGGTGAAGACGCTCACGATCCGCGACGCCCAGCACGAATACGTGTTCACGGGATCGTGAGGACACGAAGATGATGTCGAGAGGAACCTGGGATTCCGTGGACGCCTACCTCACCGAGCTGCTGGGGTATCACGATGAAGAGCTCGAGACCGCCCTTGCCCGCAGCCGCGAAGCGGGCCTGCCGGCGATCGAGGTCTCTCCGGAGCAGGGAGCCTTGCTCGGCATCCTGGCTCGCGCCCTCGGGGTGCGGCGGATTCTCGAAATCGGTACCCTCGGCGGGTACAGCTCGATTCTCCTTGCACGGGGCCTGCTACCGGGGGGGCGTCTGCTGACGCTCGAGTTGGACCCGGAGCACGCGGAGGTGGCACGAAGCAACCTGGCGGCGGCAGGCCTGGGGGACCGGGTCGATGTGCTCGAGGGCCCCGCGCTCGAAACGCTCGTACGCCTGCGTGAGGAATCCGGCGAGCCGTTCGATCTCGTATTCATCGATGCAGAGAAGGCAGACTACTCCGACTATCTCGCCGC
>JARRPS010000305.1:0-2973 GCA_037382625.1 Gemmatimonadota bacterium
GGGCACGACACGGGCGTGATCGTGTACAGCCCGATGGGCTCCGGACTGCTGACCGATCGCTTCACGCGTGCGCGCATCGAGCAAATGGCGGAGGGTGACTGGCGGCGCCGTTCACCGAGATTCCAGGAGCCCGAGCTGAGCCGGATCCTGGCCCTGCGCGATGGGCTGGGCCCGGTCGCATCGCGGCACGGAGCGACGATCGCCGACGTGGCGGTCGCGTGGACGCTCGCCTGGCGCGGGGTGACCGGGGCGATCGTCGGCGCCCGGTCGGCCGAGCAGGTCGATGGCTGGATCGGAGCAGCTTCGCTGGTGCTCACCGACGCGGATCTGGACGAGATCGCCGCTGCCGTTCAGGTCAGCGGGGCAGGGGTGGGCCCGGTGCGGCCGTGAGCGGGGGCTAGCCTCCGACGTTCCCTCCCGGCCCGCTCACCCAGATCCGGGCCGAGAGCGGCGCGAGCTGTGTTCGAAGCGTATCGCCCTCGACGCGCGTCGGGATGCGGGCGTCGGCCGGGTAGACCTGAGTCCAATCGCCGCCATCGACCGCCAGGGCGAGTGCCTGCGGGTCCTCCGAGGCGTTGAACGCCACGATCGCGCGCTCTCCCTTCCGCTGGCGGCCATAGGCGAGAACGCGGTTCGGATCGTCCACCTCGAGCCAGGTCACGTCGCCGTCGGCGAAGAGCCGTGCATGCGCCTTCCGAAGGGCGATCAACTGGCGATAGACCTCACGCAGCTCCTCATCGGGGGTCACCGGGTCGGCGACCCTCCGCCGCCCCAACGGGTCGGCGACTTCGTCCTCGTAGGCGAGGTCGCTCCAGACCATCGGCTTGCGGGGATCCGGGTCGTCGGCGCCCCACATCCCGACCTCGTCCCCGTACCAGACGTGCGGCGCCCCGCGCCAGGTGAACTGCTGGACCAGGATCATCTCCTGGATCTCGCGTGTTCGCCTGTCGGGTCGGTCGATCCGGTACCTGGGGTTCTCCCGCGGGTTCACCTGGTACTTGTAGCGGCCCCGATTGTAAATCGAGGTCGCGAACCGCGGGGAGTCGTGGCTTCCCGTCAGGTTCATCATCGCTCGCAGGTGTGGCTCCGGGATCCCCCTCTCGATCGAGTCGAGCGCCGTCACGTACTCGCTCGCAGCCAACAGGGGCCGTGCCGTGGCGAAGAAGCGGCGAGTCGGCTCGTACCAGCGGTAGTTCATGACGGCGTCGAACACGTCGCCCTGCAGCCAGGGCGCGGGGTCGAACATCGTTTCCGGCCATTCCTCCCACCACACTTCGCCGACCAGGTACGCCTCGGGATTGACCTCCCGGACCACGCGGCGGTACTCGCGCCAGAAGTCCAGCGGAACGATCTCTGCGACGTCGAGCCGGAAGCCGTCCACGCCGTCCGAGGGGTCGCCGTCTCCATTCGGATCCAGCCACCGGCGGGTGACGGAGAAGACCAGCTCGCGGACCTCCGGCACGAGCGTACCGGGCACGGCGCCGCTGCGGACTCCCTCGGGACGGCCGATCTTCCGCCACTCCGGGAGCTCGGCGACACCCGCCCAGCCGGAGTATGCGAACTCGTTCGTGTCGGTGGTGGTCGGGTCATCGAATCCCCGAACCTCGTACCAGTCGGCATAGGGAGACTGGGCCTGGTTCTCGAGCACGTCCTTCCAGGCCCAGAATTCGATCCCCGTGTGGTTCCACGAGTAGTCGAGGATGATCCGCATGCCCCGGCGATGGACCTCTTCCACGAGCTTGAGGAACAGGCGGTCGGCGGTTGTCCAGCCCCAGGTGGATGGATCATTCGGGTCCTCGGCGGCCATGCTCGCGGCGTCCCCTTCCGGATCCGGCCCGAAGTTGCGATCGACATGCCGGTAGTTCCGCGCATCGTACTTGTGCAGCGAGGGGGCGTCGTTGATCGGATTGAGGTAGAGCGCCGTGACGCCGAGCGCCTCGAGATAGTCCAGCCGGTCCAGGACACCCTGCAGATCGCCGCCGTACCGCCGAAGCTGCAGGGTGAAGAAGATGTCCTTTCCGGTGGCCTCGGCCCACGGCTCCTGGCGATACCAGTCCCAGCCCCACGGCGTCGGCTTCCACCCCGCGGGCTGCACGTGGGGCCACGAGCCCTCCATGTCGGCCAGCGTCGGATCGTTCGAGGGATCTCCGTTCCGGAAACGCTCGACGAAGACCTGATACCAGATCGCGTCCTCGGTCCATGCGGGGACGTCCAGCGCGTTGGCGGACTTCGGCGTCGTTTCCCGGTCGGAATCACGATGTCGGTCCGCTTCGCTCTCGGCGGGAGCACAGGCGGTCAGTGCGAGCGTGAGGAGGACGACGAGATCGGTCAGGCGCATGAGAGTTCCGTTCACCGTGGAAAGGGGCAGCCTGCCCGACGCCTTTCCGGGCCGGAGGCTGACTGTTCGGTCCGAGGATCATGCTCCTTGCCGGCGACCGCTGCAAGGCGCTGCGGCGCCCGGCCACGACACTTCCGCAAACCGGATGACACATAACTAAATCTTATAAAACACCAAAGATAGTATCGGTTGTTTTCATGAGTATAGAAGTTCATCTTATGCTTCGAACGGCTCATGGGAGCCTGGCTTCTGGTTTGATACGGGATAGGAGAAGGAATGATGCGTACGCATAGCTGGATATGGATGGTCGGACTGGGAATCGGTGTCGCCGCGTGCGCGCCCGCGGAGACCGAGGTCGAGTCGACGACCGCGGTGTCGGAAGCGCCGGCGCTGGTGAGCGAAGTGATGACGCAGGCGGCACAGGAGGCGCTGACGCCCGACGAGGTCTTCGCAGACCTGAAGGAAGGCAACCGGCGCTTCGTCGAGGGCCGCCTCACGCCGCGCGATTACATGGCGCAGGCCGAAGCTACGGCTTCCGGCCAGTATCCCAAGGCCGCCGTGCTGAGCTGTCTCGACTCGCGGGTGCCGCCCGAGATCATCTTCGATCAGGGGATCGGCGACCTCTTCGTGGGCCG
>JARRPS010000306.1:0-4707 GCA_037382625.1 Gemmatimonadota bacterium
GTGGCCCATGCGCTCCCCGAATCCCCTCAGCCGCGACGACGCGGTCGCCGAGAGACTCCACCAGGTCAGCCTCGAGCTCGTGGGTCTCCGGGATCCCTGAGCCCACCCATGCCGCTGCTCCTCCTCCTGGTCCTGCTCCTCGCCGGGTGCGCGCACGCGGTCCCGCCGCGATTCGACGCGCCGCCCCGGTCGCTCGCGGTCGCCTCGGACGGCCCGGAGCGGAGCGCCATCTACCTCGAGCGGGTGGACGAGGGCATCGTCGTGATCGACCTCGGCTGGTGGGGCGCGGACGGAGCGCTCGAGGACGGGCTGCGGCGGATGGGCGCGACCCCCGACGACGTGGTCGCCGTCCTCCTCACGCACACCCACCGGGATCATATCGGGGCGTGGCGCTCCGTCGCCCATGCACCGTTCTACCTGGCCTCGCCCGGGGTCGACCTGTTGTTCGGACGCGAGGAGCACCTCGGCTGGATCCCCCGGTGGGCCGCCGCGATCCACGAGGTGGACCGGCCGTCGCCCGACGACATCGAGGTCCGACCGTTCGCGTCCGACACCGTCCTGACGGTCGGGGGCGACACCGTGCGCGCGTTCCTCGTCCCGGGCCACACGGCGGGGAGCGCGGCGTACCTGGTGCACGGGTCGCTGTTCGCTGGCGACGCCATCGCCCGGACCTGGCCGAGCGGGTTGGGCACCGCCCTCCGCGGCTACTCGGACGACGTCGAGCAGGCGTGGCGGAGCGTGGCGTCGCTGCGCGACCGGGTCGCGCCGTACCGGGTGGAGTGGATCTGCACCGCGCACCTCGACTGCGCCGAAGCGACGGAGGAGCTGTGGACGGAGCTGCTGGAGCGGTGACGCGCCGTTCCCGGCTACCGGGTGATCCGGGGGCCGGCGTGGGGCCGCGACTCCCGCGGCCCGGACCGAGCGAAGCGAACGCGGCCATGTGGTGCTGCAGCGGTACACGCGGAGTCGCCTGCATTCGATCCTGCACCGCGCCCCGCAGGTCCGGCCGCGCTGCAGGGGCACGCCTACGTTTCTTCACGGAACGACTCAGAGCAGCCAAACCGAGGGGAGGCTCGTGCATGATTGGATCTGCAGCCTTGCCGCTTCAACCCGTGACGACGAGCGGCTCCTGGCTCCTTCTCTTGGGGCTTGGCTTGGTATTTCTGACCCCGACCACCGCGACTGGGCAACAGAAGGGGGCCTCCCACGGTGAGACAGGGGCTGAGGTATTGTGGCATGAGTCAACCGCCCTATTCCCGATGCGGGTGCACTTGCCGCCGGGCTTCGACACGGCCGAACAGTACCCCGCAGTGGTTGCCCTGCACGGGTTCGGCGGTTCGGCGGATAGGTTCGACCGAATCGGCAGAGCATTTGCGCAGGCCGGTTTCATCACCGTGGTCCCCGAGGGCCCCTACAGGGTCCGATCCGAAGAACCCGGTTTCCACTCCAACTGGGAGTTGACCAGGGGCACCGAAGAACTGGGGCTTGGGCCACCCATGACCGAGGATCACGCCGTCGAGGCCCGCTCCATCGAGCTCACGATCGAGGAGTTCTTCCCGAACGTGATCGACCGGGTTCGAGACGAGTACAGGGTGGGACCCGTCTACCTGTTTGGTTTCTCCATGGGCGGAGTGTACGCACTGGTCGGCGGATTCCTGAATCGTGACAGGGTAGATGGCATTGTCGCTTTCGGGGCCCAGTTCTATCGCCAACTCTTCACGGTCCGGGGAGACCGATTGGAGGACGGGAATCGCCTCAAGATCCGTCTGGGACTGGGTCGATCCGATCCTTTGGTGCCGTTTACCCACGGTGAGCGGGCGCGAGCCGCTTTCGAGGAAGCCGGCTATGAAGTCGTTCTGGATGCTTTTCCCGGCGGCCACAGCGTCCCCGATGACGCCCTGGCGCGAGCAGTCATGTGGCTCGAAGAGGTAGCCAGTCGGGACTAGCTGTCGGCCCGATGCACTTCATCTGTCCCACCGGATTCGCAATGTGGTGGACTGCGCGATACGGCCCTCAGCAGGCGGGGTCGCCGACCTGGAAACGTTGTCTGTCAGTGGCACGGTCACCAACTGAAAGGAGACGGGCATGTCAGAGTTCATGGGTCTTGTCATCGGTTTGGGGACGTTGGTCTTCTATGGCCTGCTGTTCTGGCTGTTCTGGACCATGGTCGACACTCTGAAGGGCATCCATCAAGAGCTCCATCAGATCCGGGCGCAGGGTTCCTTCAGTGCCCCCGGTCGCCGAGCTGAGGACGTGCCAGTGAGAGGTACCTGAACCGCGGCTGGTGGCTACAGACCGCCGCGTGATGGCCTTCGGCTGAAAGAACGCCATCTGGACTCCCCTCAACTGAAGGCACTCATGGACTTGTCATCGAGAGAACTCTTCGGCCTGATCCACGGAATCGTTCTGGGGTCGGTCTTCCTGCTATCGTATGGCGCTTCGATGGTCTGGTTGAGGAGCTATGACCAGGAATTGTTGAGCGAAAGAGGAAGAATCGTCCGGAACAAACGAATGAAGCCCGTAATCTGGATCCTGGCAATAGCGTGCTGGCTCACCGTGATTTCGGGCACCTTCATTACCTATCCGTGGTATCGGGCGATCCCACCCGATGGAGCGGACCTCGTCTATTTCCCACAGGCACTCCTGGCGTCTTCCGCCGGCTCGGCAGGGTGGCACTCGTTCGGGATGGAGTGGAAGGAGCACATAGCCTGGCTGTCTCCATTCATTCTTACAGCGGTAGCCTATATCGCCACACTGTACGGCGAAGCAATTGCACGGAGTGCCTACCTGCGCAAGGCTCTGATGGTGTTGTTGACACTGGCTTTCGTTTCGGTGGGAGTGTCGGCCTTGTTGGGGGCATTGATCACGAAGAAGGCACCGATACTATGAGCAAGACAGATGCGACGTCCCAGGAGAACAAAGCAGGTGCCGCCATCCTCGCAAGCGGTCTGGCTTGCTTCATTTTCGGATGCACAGGTTCTACGCTTCCAGGCCAGCAGTGGGAAGGAAGCTGTACAGAATGGGCCTGATCCTGATTCTGCTCGGTTTCCTGTTCACCTTCCCTCCGTTCTTCAGGTTGTTTGTCCAGTCGTAGAAAACCCGCTCGAGCGATCCGCCCACTGTTGGCGGAGCGGGCAGTCGACGCCATCCGGGAGCTCGTCCACCGTGAGACCAGAGCGTGGGACTCGCGGGACGTGGATCTGCTCCTGAGCGTGTTTCACCCCGACATGGTCTGGCCCTGGCCACCTCACGGGAACGCGCACGATCCTCTCGAATGGGTGATCCCGTGGGGTCGGTACGACGAGCAACGCTGGCGAGCTGGATGGCGCGAGCTCTTCGAGACCCATGAGCTCGTGCACAACCGTCGAATCATCCAGCGAATCGAGGTCTCCGCGGAAGCCGATGGCGGTTTCGCAGTCGTGGACGTGGACACGCTCTGGCGAACGCCACAGGGCCAGGAGTCCCACTGGTTCGGCCGCGCGTGCACGATCTACACGCTCGTCGATGCAGAGTGGAAGCTGATCGCCCATACCGGACTTCTCGAGTATCCGGACAGGGCCTCCCGTTTGAGGGAGTGAGCGCGGCCGGGGAGGTTGCCTACCCCCGACCCGGCCGCGTTTCCACCGCATTCTCCCGCCACCCCCGGTCACGGTCGAGCCCGTGGTCGGGCTCGAAGAACCGGGTCCGATCGCTCCTACCTTTCCGGCGTGTACCAGATGGGCGAGGTGTAGGCCCGGTCCCTTACGGTCATGGCGGTGCCCTCGGGCATCTCGATGTCGAAGTACACGGCGTCGTACGCGGTCCAGCGCGGCGACGGGATCTGGAGGACGCGAACGTAGTAGAACGCGCGCTCCGACGGGTCGAAGTCGGGATCCTCCCAGAAGCCGCCGAGCACGGCCCGGCCGATGTCGTTGGTGTAGGTAGCGCTCTGGACGTCCACGGTGCTGCCGACGTCGCCGTCGCAGGCGCCGTCGACGATTTCGCGGTCGGCGCAGGCGATGTCGTAGATCTGCTCTCGGGTCTCGCCGCTCGCGTCGAGCCAGCCCTTGATGATCTGGATGCGGTCGAGGTTCGGCCCGTCCGGGTCGCGCAGCGCGCGGACCATGAAGCGGGGCAACGCGCCCGCGGGGCCGGGTCGCAGGTCGCCGCCCATGGGCACGCCGCGGGCGTAGCCCTGGTCGGCGAAGTCGGCGCGCTGGACCTCGGCCTCCTCGAAGTCCCAGCCTGCGAAAACGCGGACGCGCATGCGCGTGCCCGTGGTGGCGAAGACCTCGCGGCGCGCGAACGCGTCCCAGATCGCCTCGCGGGTGTTCTCGGTGGCCCAGACGGCGGCCAGGCCGGACGCGCCCAGGTCGACGTCGTAGATCGAGAATTCCGGATCGACCGCGCTCTCGATGAAGATGCCGTCCTTGCGATGCTCCGACGGCTCGACGAAGTAAATCTTGCCGAACCAGTTCTCCTCGCGGGTCGAGGGGATGGCATTGTGGCTGTCCGTCGAACCGATCATCCCGAACTTGAACGGGTTGACGCCCACGCGGTCCGCTTCCGCGAGGCCGAGCTTCAGCGCTTCCCGGGCGTACTCGGTCCGGAGCATCTCCGGCTCCTTCGGCACGGTGCCGGTGAGGTTGGACGCGTCCATGATCTCGAAGTCCGCGAACGGGTCGTCCGGCGAGAGCAGTGGGTGCGCCTCGCCCGTCCCCTTCGGCT
>JARRPS010000307.1:0-2967 GCA_037382625.1 Gemmatimonadota bacterium
ACGGGAGGCAGAAGCAGGTCCAGCAGCCGTTCTTCCACCCGCTCCGAGGCGATCTCGCGGCAATCCTCCTCACGCTCGGTGCGCACGAGGTTGATGGCATACTCCACGAGATCCCGGACCATCGACTCGACATCACGGCCCACGTACCCGACCTCCGTGAACTTGGAGGCCTCCACCTTGACGAACGGGGCCCCGGCGAGCCGGGCGAGGCGCCTGGCGATCTCCGTCTTCCCCACGCCGGTCGGGCCGATCATGATGATGTTGTTGGGTAGAATCTCGTCCCGGAGGTCTCCCTCGACGTTCCGGCGACGCCACCGGTTCCGGAGCGCGATGGCAACCGCCCGTTTCGCGTCGTCCTGACCGATGATGTAGCGGTCGAGCTCGTGAACGACCTGCCGGGGCGTCAGCTCCGAAAAGTCGGCCTTGCCGGTGGTCTCGGAGACCGGGCTCTTCGAGGCGGTCGATGAGATCGCAGGAAACTCGGTCGACTCGCTCATGGTGCGTTCTCCCCGGCGTCTCCCACCTCCAGCACGGTGAGGTTGTGATTCGTGTAGACGCAGATATCGGCGGCCGTCTCCAGGGACACACGCACGATGCCGGGTGCGTCGAGACCCGAATGCGATGCGAGAGCGCGTGCGGCGGCGAGCGCATACGAGCCTCCCGAGCCGATCGCCAGGATTCCGTCGTCCGGCTCGATGACTTCACCATTGCCGGAAACGAGCAGCGTGGTCTCCCGGTCCGCCACGACCAGCAGCGCCTCGAGTCGCCGCAGATACCGATCGCCGCGCCAGTCCTTCGCGAGTTCGACCGCGGCCCGGGAGAGGTTTCCCGGGTGTCGCTCGAGCTGCGCTTCGAATTTTTCGAACAGCGTCAGAGCGTCCGCCACGCCTCCCGCGAATCCCGCGAGGATCGTCCCTCCCTTCATTCGCCTCACCTTCTGGGCGCGCGACTTGACGACGGTGTCCTGCATCGTCACCTGGCCATCGCCGCCGAGCGCCGTGCGACCGTCTTTTCGCACGCAGAGAATCGTAGTGCCTCGCATCCCTTGCCTCCTGCCTCCCCTGATCCGCATCTCCTGACCGGTCACTCTGCCCTCGGATGCGCCTTGCGATACGCCTCGAGCAGTCGTTCTCGAGACGTATGCGTGTACACGCGAGTGGTCGAGAGACTCGCGTGACCGAGCAGTTCCTTCACGGCAATCAGGTCTGCCCCCTCATCGAGGAGGTGCGTGGCGAAACTGTGTCGCAGTCCATGCGTGGACAATGACCCGGCTCCGGAGACCGTGGCCAGGATCCGGCCCACGACTCGCTGGATCTGCCTTCGCGAAAGCCGGCGTCCCGTCGTGGTCGTGAAGAGCGGCTGACGCCCTTCTGCCGCGGGGTCGTCGCGGACCCCGGAGAGGTCAAGGTACGCGTCGAGAGCACGGGCGGCCTTCGACCCCAGGGGTACGATCCTCTCCTTCTCTCCCTTCCCGGTCACCCGAACGAGTCCGGCGTCGAAGTCGACGTCGGGTCGGTCGAGTCCGTGCAGTTCGGACAGGCGCAGGCCCGACGAATAGAACAACTCGACCATCGCGCGGTCTCGGGCCGCACGCTCCACCTCGGCGGAGCGCCCCGCCCGAGGCCCCGCAGGTCGGGATCCGGCGTCCGATTCAGCCCCTCCCGCGCGACGCAGGTTCTCCTCTTCCATCTCGTCGAACATCTTCGAGATCTGGCCCCGGGTCAGCCATTCCGGGAGGGAACGCGATCGCTTCGGCGTTCTCACCGCACGCGCCGGATTGCTCGCGACGCGATCCGTCCGATGCAGGTATCGATACAGCGCTCGCAACGCCGAGAGACGACGCCGGATCGTAGCGCCGGAGCGACCTTCGTGGCTGAGACTCCGCATCCAGGCTCGAATGTCGAGCCGGTCCACCTCATCGGGCGTCCACGCCCCGACCTGGCCATCCATGAACGCCGCAAAGGACGCGAGGTCTCGCCGGTAGGCGTCCACGGTATGCGGAGAGAGGCGCCGTTCCCGCTCCATGTAGTGCAAGAAGCTCTGGATCGCTTCCCGGGCACCGACGGGCGCATCCTCGTCGGCGGGATCACCGGGCGACAGAGAGTCGTCCATGCGGCTCAAACGGGTTCCGGGACCCGGACCCGGTCTGGAAGAGGCTCCGCCTTTCGCCCGATCCCGGCACACCACTCTCGTATCGCGTCCAGAGCGCGCACGGCGTGAGCGATACGGCGCTCCCTGCGGCGACGGACCGGCCGAACGAGGGGGTCGAGCAGACCGAAGTTCGCATTCATGGGCTGGAACAGATCCGGATCGGCCTCCGCTAGATACCGGTACAGGCCGCCCAACATCGTGGTTGGCGGCGGCACGACGGGCTCGTGGCCCTTCATCAGCCGATCGAGGTTCAGAGCGGCGACCAGACCGCTGGCGATCGATTCCGTATACCCCTCTACGCCGGTGAGCTGCCCCGCGAAGAGAAGCCCGGGATCGTCACGGAGCGAACCGTGCTCCGTGAGGCGAGCGGGCGAGTTCAGATAGGTATTGCGGTGGATCGAGCCGAATCGCAGAAATTCCGCATCCTCGAGCCCGGGAATCATGCGGAAGACCCGCTCCTGTTCACCGTGCTTCAGCCGGGTCTGGAATCCGACGAGGTTCCACATCCGTTCGCCCCTATCCTCGACCCGAAGCTGAACGACGGCGTAAGGGCGGTCGCCGGTGCGCGGGTCTTTCAGTCCGACCGGACGCATCGGCCCGAACCGGAGAGTGTCGCGCCCCCGCCCTGCCATCACCTCGATCGGAAGGCAACCCTCGAAATACGGAACCTCATCCCACTCGGGCGCACGATGGACGTCTGCCTCCAGCAGGGCATCGATGAACGCCTCGTATTCTGCCGCGGTCATCGGACAGTTCAGGTAGTCGGCCCCTCCCTTGCCGTATCGAGAGGCGCGATAAACGACCTCGTCTCGGAGC
>JARRPS010000308.1:0-2956 GCA_037382625.1 Gemmatimonadota bacterium
ACGAGAGGGGGCTGGATCTCGTGGAGGTCGCCCCGAACTCGCGCCCTCCGGTCTGCCGGATCATGGATTACGGGAAGTACAAGTACGAGGCGGCGCGAAAGGCGCGTGAGGCCAAGAAGAGGCAGCATACGATCACCGTGAAGGAGATCAAGATGCGGCCGAAGATCGAGGATCACGATTTCGGCTTCAAGCTCCGCCACGCGCGGCGATTCCTGGAGGATGGGGACAAGGTCAAGTTCACTCTGCGCTTCCGAGGCAGGGAGATGACCCACCCGGAACTGGGCGAGCGAGTCCTCGCCCGGGTGAAGGAAGAACTGGAAGAACTGGCTACGGTCGAATCGGACATGAGGATGGAGGGCCGCCAGATGACGATGCTGATGGCTCCCCGCAGTACGTAAATCGAGAGGACTCAGGCATGCCGAAGCAGAAGACGAACCGCTCCGCCGCGAAGCGATTCAGCAAGACGGGGGGCGGCCGATACAAGAGGAACAAGGCGTATCGCAGCCACATCCTCACCAAAAAGAGCCCGAAGCGGAAGAGAAACCTGCGGAAGTCCACCCTGGTTTCGAAGGCTGACGTCAAGAGGGTAAAGCGACTTCTCGGCGGCGGCTGACCGCCGGATTCAACGAGGCTCGCCGTCTCCGCGTGAGACGGAGGCCGGGAACGTGACGCGCTCCGGGACGAAGTGAAGCCTTCCTCCTCCGGGGCGCGCTGGGAAAGAGAGCACAACGATGCCGCGAGCAACAAGCAGCGTCGCTCGGAACAAGCGCAAGAAGAAAATCCTGAAGGAGGCGCGGGGCCAATTCGGCGCGCGCTCGAAGCTGTATCGCACGGCCAAGAATGCGGTCGAGCGCGGCTGGGCCTACTCCTATCGCGATCGCCGGCGAAAGAAGCGCGATTTCCGGCGCCTCTGGATCGCCCGGATCAACGCCGGTGCGCGGCAGCACGACCTGTCCTACTCCCGCTTCATCAGCGGTCTGAGGAATGCGGGTGTCGAGCTGAATCGGAAGGTCCTCGCGGACCTGGCCATCCGGGAGCCGGAGGCGTTCGCGGAATTGGCCCGGCTCGCCCGGGAGCACCGAAACTGAATCGAGCCTGAGGGCGAATGGCGAACGAAGGTCCGGCCCTTCGCGAACGCCTCGAGGAGATCCTGCGCCGCGGCGTCAAGGCCCTCGATTCCGCGGATGACCGCGAGGCCCTCGAAGCCGCGCGGGTCGAGTTCCTCGGACGGAGCGGCCTCGTTTCCGAGGCGATGTCGGAACTGAGGGCGCTTCCGGCGGAAGAGAAGCCGGCGACAGGCCAGGCCGGAAACCGGGTCAAGAAAGAGCTCGAGGCACTTTTCGAGGCTCGACTGTCGGCGATCGACGCGGCCGAGTCGGGGGATGCCACGCGGAGTGCGGATCTCACGCTTCCCGGGCGTCGGGCCTGGCAGGGCGGGGTCCACCCCGTCACCCGGGTCATCGACGAGGTCTGCGAGATCTTCCGTGAGATCGGTTTCACGATCGCTACGGGTCCAGAGGTCGAGTCCGACTGGCACAACTTCACCGCGCTCAATATCCCGCTGGACCACCCGGCGGCCGACATGCACGACACCTTCTACCTGGACCGGGGTGTGCTGCTGCGTACTCACACCTCACCCGTCCAGGCCCGCGTCATGCTGGCACACGAACCCCCGGTCCGGGTGCTCGCGCCGGGGATGGTGTTCCGTCGCGATCCCTGGGATGCTTCCCATGCGCCGGCCTTCGAGCAGATCGAGGGTCTCGCCGTGGACGAGGGAATCGACTTCGTGGAATTCCGGGCTGCGATCGATTTCTTCGTTCACCGGTTCTTCGGGACCGGGACGCGCACCCGATTCCGGCCGTCCTATTTCCCCTTCACCGAGCCATCGGCCGAGGTCGACGTGACCTGCTTCCTCTGCGGCGGGGCGGGCTGTTCCACCTGCAAGGGAACCGGCTGGGTGGAGATCATGGGAAGCGGAATGGTCAATCCGGCCGTATTCGAAGCCGTCGGATACGATTCCGAGCGATACACCGGCTACGCCTTCGGGATGGGACCGGCCCGGATCGCAATGCTGAGGTACAGGATCCCCGACATCCGGCTGCTCTACGAGGGAGACGCTTCGTTCCTCGAGCAGTTCGTCTGATGGACATCTCCGTCAACTGGCTGAGGGCGCTCGTGCCGGGACTGGAGGGCACCGCGCAGGAGCTCGCCGATCGGATCAGCCTCGGGGCCATCCCGGTCGACCGCGTCATTCCGGTGGGAGACGAGCTGTCGGGAATCGTCATCGCCCGCGTCGTGGAGGCCCGGCCTCACCCCAATGCCGACCGCCTCACCCTCTGCAGGGTGGACGCGGGGACCGGGGAGTTGATCGACGTCGTATGCGGGGCCCCGAACGTCGAGGAGGGCGCTCTCTACCCCTACGTGGCCCCGGGCCGGGAGCTCCCCGGCGGATTCCGGATCGAGTCCCCGAAGATCCGGGGTGAGACGCGCCATGGCAGGCTCTGCTCCGAGCAGGCGCTGGAGCTGGGCCGGGACGACGGTGGCAACCTGAAACTCGAGGGACAGTTCGAACCGGGCGAGAGCTTCGCAGCAGCGATGTCTCTTCCCGACGCGCGCCTCGAACTCGATCTGACGCCCAACCGCATCGACCTGGCCTGTCATGCCGGGGTCGCGCGCGAACTCGTTCCCGAGGGGGGTCCGGGCGTCGTCCTCACGGAGATCCCGGGCGGACCGTGGGAGCCCCGGTGGTCGGAGGGGGAATAGGAGGATCACGGCGGTGGCGTCGAGATCAGGATCGAGGATGGGGAGCGCTGCTTCCGATATCTCGGCGCGATCATTCGGGGCGTCAGCATCGGTCCGTCGCCCGCGTGGCTGCAGGCCCGCCTGCGGAGTGCCGGCGCCCGACCGATCAACAACGTGGTGGATGCGACGAACTACATCCTCCTCGAGTCGACCC
>JARRPS010000309.1:0-2934 GCA_037382625.1 Gemmatimonadota bacterium
GTTACGAGCGATGGTACGGATTCGAGGTGGACCCGGACCGTCACGTGACGATCACATGCGGGGCCACCGAGGCGATGGTCGCGGTGATGCTCGCGCTCGTCGATCCCCGCGACGAGGTGATCATTCTCGAGCCGTTTTATGAGAACTATGGTCCGGACGCCATCCTGTGCGACGCGAAACCGGTCTTCGTACCGGTGAGGCCGGGGGAGGGAATCGACCTCGACCGGCTGGCCGGTGCGTTCTCCCCGGCTACGCGCGCGATCGTCCTGAACACCCCGAACAACCCTACGGGCCACGTCCTGACACGATCCGAGCTCGAGGTCATCGGAGCGCTCTGCCAGCGTCACGATGCCTGGGCGATCACCGACGAGATCTACGAGCACATTCTCTTCGAAGGCGAGCACCTGCCGATGGCCGGGTTGCCCGGAATGCGGAATCGAACCGTAACGGTGAGCGGCGCCTCGAAGACCTTCAGCGTCACCGGATGGCGCGTGGGCACGATCGTCGCACCGGAGGCGGCGAGCGATGCGATTCGGAAGGTGCACGATTTCCTGACCGTGGGGGCGCCCGCACCGCTTCAGGAGGCGGTGGCCGTGGCGATGGAGACGCTCGGCGACGACTACTATCAGGATCTCGCCGCGGGCTATCGAACTCGACGCGACCTGCTCATCTCTTCGCTCGTCGGCGCAGGCTTCCGCTGTCGGCCACCGGCCGGCGCCTACTACATACTCGCGGACTTTTCCGGGCTCTCCCGAGAAGACGACACGACATTCGCGCTGCGCCTCGCGAAAGAGGCCGGGGTCGCCCCCGTGCCCGGATCCAGCTTCTTCTCTGACGCCGCCGATGGCCGGCACCTGGTACGGTTCGCCTTCTGTAAATCGGAGAACCTGCTCCTGGAAGCGAGCCGGCGACTCGCGGACTCCTTCATTGCTTGACCCCAATATCTGGTAGGGTTAGCTTACTCGTAGCACAATATATTGCGGTCCCTGTGGAAAAACGGGGCCACCCCCGGGGAAACCGGTGGATAAACGGCGAGGCGCCGTGGACAACCGGCCCCCCCGAGTTCCCGGGGCTCGAATTGAGAGCGTGTTGAACGGCCTCTTCAACATTTTTCGCAGCCGGAGACGCGTTCAGAGGCGTGTCTCTACAAGGGAAGTGGTTTCGACCTCGGTGAGGAACGTATGAGCGAATCGATCAGACACGGGACTGCGATTCACCCGGCAGCAAGGGGTCGAGCCGGGGCCGCGCTGCACCGGCCGGCGATTACCGATCGCTGGATACGCAACGCGACCGTAGCGAATCGAATCGCCTTCGAGCAGGAGATGAAACGGGAGCGCAGGTCGGGCATCGACTCGCGGCTGAAGTCGTTCCTGAAGCAGGTGAGCGCCCGTCAGGCGTGAGCGGAGAGCACTAGCGAAGCGACCGCGAACGGAAGACGTCGGAGGCCGGGACAGCGCGTCGAGCGCGCCGGCCGACGGGCGCAAAGGGCCCCGGAGCAATCCGGGGCCCTTCTGCATCTCCGGGCGCCGGTGGAACGTCCGGTACCCACCGCGTTAGAATGGGTCCGGACATGCGGAATTTTCGCGCCACTGAGCCGTTGGCTCCACCCGAATCGAGGCTCGATGCTCAAATCCATGAACGACGGCCCCGCGGAATCCGAACGGGCCGCCGCCGCCTTTTACGGCGGCCGCCGCCGCACTGTCGTCGTGAACATCGAAGGCGTGAAGGTCGGTGGCGATCACCCGGTCGTCGTCCAGGCGATGACCAACACCGACACGGTCGATGTCGCCGCCACGGTGGAGCAGGTGGCCCGACTTGCGGATGCGGGCAGCGAGCTGGTGCGTGTCACCGTGAACACTCCCGCTGCAGCGCGGGCGGTGCCGGAGATCGCCGCCCGGCTCGCGGACGAAGGAATCACGGTACCCCTGATCGGCGACTTCCACTTCAACGGGCACATCCTGCTGCCGGGTCATCCGGAGTGCGCAGCAGCGCTCGCCAAGTACCGGATCAACCCGGGCAACGTGGGCGGAAAGACCTGGGACGCGAATTTCGCGCGGATCGTCGAGTGCGCGATCGAGCACGGGAAGCCGGTCCGCATCGGGGTGAACTGGGGCTCGCTCGACCCTCAGCTCCTGGCGACCATGATGGACGAAAACGCAAAGGTCGCCGAACCGCGCGACGGGCACGAGGTGATGATCGACGCGATGATCGAGAGCGCGATGCGCTCGGCCGCCGTCGCCGAGGAGATCGGCCTGCCCCACGACCGGATCATCCTGAGCGCGAAAGTCTCCGCGGTCCGGGATCTCGTCACCGTGTACCGCCGGCTCGCGCCTCTCTCCGACTATCCGCTCCACCTCGGTCTCACCGAGGCAGGCATGGGACGGAAGGGAGTCGTCGCGAGCACCGCGGGACTCTCGATCCTGCTCGCGGAGGGGATCGGGGACACGATCCGGGTGTCGCTCACGCCGACCCCGGGCGGCGATCGGAGCGAAGAGGTCCGGGTGGCCCGCCAGATCCTCCAGTCGCTCGGCCTTCGCAGCTTCGAACCGCAGGTCACGGCCTGCCCGGGATGCGGGCGCACGACCAGCACCTTTTTCCAGGAGATGGCGCAGGAGATCGAAGGTTACCTGCGTGAGCGGATGCCGGAGTGGAAGGACCGCTATCCCGGGGTCGAGACCTTGAACGTCGCGGTGATGGGCTGCGTGGTGAACGGGCCCGGCGAGTCGCGCCACGCCGACATCGGCATATCGCTGCCCGGCAGTTTCGAGTCGCCGAGCGCACCGGTGTACGTCGATGGAGAGCACCACTCGACGCTGCGCGGCGAGCGGATCGTGGCCGAGTTCATCGAGATTCTCGAGAGCTACGTCGATCGGCGGTTCGGGGTGGAGGAGCCGGTCGCGACCTGAACGGGCCAGTGCATCAGGCGGGGTCGAA
>JARRPS010000310.1:0-2934 GCA_037382625.1 Gemmatimonadota bacterium
TCGCGGAGCTCGCGCCCGACCTCGTGCTGCTGAACGAGGAGGAGAACAGGATCGAGGACGCGGAGGCGCTGCGTGGACACGCGATCCGCTGCCACGTGAGCTTTCCGAAGACCACCACCGACACGGCCGCCATGGTCCGGTCGATCGGCGCGGCGATCGGGGCGATGCCCGAGGCCGAGAAGGTCGCGGCGCGAATCGAGTCGAGTGCGCGTCGGGTGCGGAGCGCCGCCGAGGACCGGGAGAAAATCCGCTACGCCTACCTGATCTGGCGGGAACCGTTGATGGCAACCGGGGCCGATACCTTCATCGATGACCTGCTCGGCCTCGCGGGCGGGGTGAACGTGTTCGCCGAAGAGGATGGGTTCCCCGGACGATACCCGACCGTCGGGTTGGATGGCCTGGCCGCCGCGAATCCCGATGTCGTGCTCCTGTCCACCGAGCCGTTTCCGTTCCGTCAAGCCCATGCAGATGAGCTTTCCGCCGCGACCGGGATCCCGCGGGATCGTTTCCGGATCGTCGACGGAGAGCTTCTCAGCTGGCACGGCTCGCGAACACCGCGCGGGATCGACTATGCCGGGTCCCTGATGGAAGAAATCCGGAGCTGGACGAACGGTCCCCATGAAAAGAGCACCGGGAAATGAGTGAGAGGAACGGGAGGAGCGTTGCGCGGGCAGCGTGGATCCTGGCGCTGGCCCTCGTGGTGTCGTCGATCGTTCTCGGCGGTTCCTTCTACCGGGCCCGCCACGCGCGCGCCACGGTGCAGGTCGTCGGGATGGCATCACAGCCGTTCGAGGCCGACCAGGTGAAGTGGAGTCTGGGCGTCGGCCGGACGGTGCCGGTGTCGGAGCTGAGCGGCGGCTACATCAGGATCAACCGCGATGTCGAGTCGGTCGTTTCCGGGCTGGTCGCCGCCGGCGTGCCTCGCGATGCGGTGGTTCTTCAGCCGGTGACGACGAATCCGATGTACGGTTCGGACGGCATCCGCGAGTACCAGGTGAATCAGACGCTCTACCTGGTCTCAGAGGATCTGGATGTGGTCGAGTCGCTAGCACTGGATCCATCCGGCCTGCTGGCGGAAGGGCTGCTCCTGCAGAACTCCCGCCTGCAATATTTCTATTCCGGACTCGCCGAGGTGAAGCGCACCCTGCTCGCTCGAGCGACCGAAGATGCCCGGATGCGGGCGGAGGAAATTGCCTCCGCAACCGAGGAAGGCATCGAGGGGATCGCGTCGGCGCGAGCCGGAGTCTTTCAGATCACCGAGCCGTTCTCGACCGATGTCGCCTCCTACGGAATCTACGACACCTCGTCCCGGGAGAAGGAGATCCGGGTCACCGTGCACGCGGTGTTCGTGATCGACTGAGCCGGGAATTCCCGACCGGCAGGGGCCGGCCGGGACCGGATCTGGGCGGTCCCGGACCGGCGCAGAGGATCAGTTCAGGCCGGCTACACGCAGGATCTTTACGTACTGCACATCGAGGTCGTCCCTCCACACTCCCAGAATCCGGTTCCCCTCGAATCCCAGCGGCTGGTAGTGGAAAGGCATCTCGACGATCCCGAGATAGCGACCCTCCTCATCGAAAACATCCCACTCGGCGGAGCCGATGTTCTGAAGGGGGTTGAAGCTCTCCTTTTCCTCGGCGCTCATCTCGCTCAGGGCCCGGATTCTCTGAACCCACAGGGTCGCATTAGGGCCGGACAGAGCCTGGACGAAAGCCGGAAAATGCTCCTCGAAGCTGATCCCCGACTTCAACTGCGCGATGCCCTGAGGGGGAACTCCGGCCTCGCCCCAGAGCGATTCGAGGGTCGAGACGAAGATCTCCTTGTCCTCTTCGGTCACCATGTCCGGTTCCGAGGGGATGCTAACGATCCGCGTCGGTGCGCCGTCGGGCCCGTGGAACACGAACCGGTACTCGTCGTTCGTACCGAGGACGATCCCGCCGCCGGGGAGAAGCGCCCAGATGGGCTCCGGCGAGAAGAAATGGAATTCGGGCTGCCCCCCGGAAAAGGAGAAGGTCTTGCCCGCCGGGACCCGGAAGAGGGTGTCTGATATAATACCGTCATATCCACGAGAGACGATCGCGTCCAACGTGTCCAGCTCCCCCGGGGTGTTCGGAAGGTTGAGCTGCCGGAGCTGAGAGACTACTGCTCCATCATCCCGCATTTCCCAGCGGATCGGAATGCCCGCCTCAACGCCGATTCGGAAGCTCCCCAGGTCCTCACCTTCCGCCGTCATGAGAGTGACGCGCTGATTCTGGGTGTCCGGCACCAGAATCGTGTCGCCCCGGCCCACGAGAACAGGACCCGCCTGCTGCCCGAATTGTCCGGGGCCACTGCCTGCCTCACCGAAGGTCCGCTCCCAGGTTCCGTCGGCCGCGAACACCTTTACGTGTTGCCCCTGCATGTCGGAAACCACGACACGGCCATCCGAGGTGATTCCGATTCCCGAGATCTGGCCGAACTGATACTCGGGGTCGCCCTCTGCGGCACCGATCGTCAAGACTTCTTCCAAAGACCAGGCATCGCCTTCATTCCAGATCGGGGTCAACGTGTTTGTCACCAGCCGGATTCCGGCGCTGTCGACGGACGTTCCGGTCCACTCGGACGTGGCCGTTCCGCCGTCGCTTCCGCCGCACGCGGCGAGCGCCAGAACCGCAGTCAGAAGGGTGGCGGTCGCTCTTCGAGACATGTCTATCTCCTCGGGGTGGGAAACCGGCTCGTTGAAGGCCCAAAATGACCGTACGGCTGCAAATCCGCCAACCGTCCACGGGCGGAGGGGGCTCAGGGAGCCAGTCGCTCGACCGACCAGCCCTCGCCACTGCGACTGAAGAGGAACCGGTCGTGAAGTCGGCTCGCTCGACCCTGCCAGAACTCGATCCGATCCGGTCGGACTCGGTAACCGCCCCAGTAGGGTGGAAGAGGAACCTCGTCTCCCCG
>JARRPS010000311.1:0-2926 GCA_037382625.1 Gemmatimonadota bacterium
GTCTTCTTTCCGGAACGGCGTCCGTTCTTCGTGGAACGACGCGAGCTGCTCGAGGCGAACGGTCTCTTCTATTCCCGGCGTATCGGAGCGGCGCCCTCCAGCGACCTGGACGCCGATTACGTAGACATCCCGTCGAACACGACGATCCTCGGGGCGGGCAAGCTCACCGGACGAACCCCGAGCGGACTGTCCGTAGGCGCGCTGGGAGCCATCACGGCGGAAGAGAGCGCCAGATTCTACGACTCGGACACGGGCCGCGAGGGGAAGGCGAAGGTCGAGCCCACGACTGGCTGGGGCGTTCTCAGCCTCGAGCAGCAGTTCGGAAGCGCCGGATCGACGGTCGGACTCGCGGGAACCGCGGTGAAGAGGGACCTGGGATTGGACGATCCGCTGGCCGCCGAGTACAACCGTCAGGCGTACACCGGCAGTGTGGATACGCGCTTGCGATTCAACGGAGGCACGTACGAACTACGAGCGGTCGTAGGCGGCAGCTACGTGGAAGGCACGGCGGAACGCATCACTGACCTTCAGCAGTTCAGCTCCCACTTCTTCCAGCGTCCCGACGCGACTCACGTCTCCGTGGACAGTGCGGCCACCTCACTCTCCGGCTATGCCGTCGAGCTGGACTTCGAGCGGACGCGAGCCCGTCACTGGCTCTGGGGCGTCGGTTTCGAGGCCCGATCGCCGGGATTCGACATCAACGACGCCGGCCGTATGAACCGCGCGGACCAGATCGAAGCCAACGCGGACCTCACGTACCGCGAGACGCGGCCCGGCTTGTTTCAGAGCTACTCGGCCCGCGTCGAGGTGGACGGGGATTGGAACTTCGACGGCAACCGACTGCGAAACAGCTTGGAGGTCGGAGGCAACCTCACGCTGCGAAATTTCTGGCGATTCGGAGCCGAGCTCGACGTGGCGACCCGTGGCGTGAGTGACACGCGGACGCGCGGCGGGCCGCTGATGGGAACGCCTTCGAGTTGGGGATTGAACGCCAGTGTGAACAGCGACTTCAGCCGGCGCACGACCTATCGCGCGTTCGGGTACTTCCGAGTCGACGAGCAGGACGGGTGGGCATGGGAGCTGGGCGGTGGCATCGAGTCCAAGCCGACGGGCAACTGGCAGGTCGGACTCTTCCCGCGATTCGAACGAGGGTCCGACGCTCGGCAATACGTGGACACCATCGACGGCGGCCCCGAGTCGACGTTCGGAAGTCGATACGTTTTCGGACGTATCGACCGCACGACGCTCTCGGCCCAGTTGCGCCTCTCCTACGGCTTCACCCCGGACCTGAGTCTCGAGGGGTACGCCGAGCCGTTCGCCGCGACCGGAACGTACTCGGAGTACGGAGAGCTGCCCGAGCCGCGCAGCCTCGATCTGCGCTATTACGGCACCGACGGCACGACGATCACGGAGAGCGAGGGGGAAGCTCCGCACGAGATCACCGTGACCGACGGCGACGACGAATTCAGCTTCGAGCGGGGAGACTTTTCCTCTCTCTCCTTCCGGACGAATCTGGTCCTGCGCTGGGAGTGGAGGCCGGGGAGCACGCTCTTCTTCATCTGGCAGCAGAACCAGGGCGATTTCCAGTCGGTCACCGGCCCGGGCGGCACGGGATTCGGCGACTGGGGCGACGCGATCACATCGCCGGGCGAGTCGTTCTTCGCCCTGAAGCTCACCTACTGGCTGCCCATCTGATCCCCCCGCCTCCGAGCGCGCTCACTTGTGCGAGGTCGAGCTGTAAGGCGGCGGCCGGCAGATCGATCCCGTACTGGCGGGCGGCGCGCCGCCGCTCTACCCTGTTCCTGCCATGACACCCTGGGTTCTGAGACTCCTGTTCGCGAATTTCGCGGCCTACCTGCTCATACCGCGCACGAGCACCCTGTACGCGAACCTGCTGCTCATCCCGGCAGACGTGCTGTCGCGCCCCTGGACTCCGATCACCTACATGTTCCTGCATGGGGACTTCTGGCACATCCTGTTCAACATGATCGTTCTGTTCTTCTTCGGTCCGCGCCTCGAAGCGACGCTGGGCAGTAAGAAGTTTCTCGGTCTGTACTTCGTCAGCGGGCTCACTGCCGCGCTCTTCTCCGGACTGACGCCGCATGCCCTGGTCGTCGGGGCATCCGGCGCGATCTACGGGTTGATGATCGCGTACGCCGGGATCTGGCCCACCGACCGGATCTATATCTGGGGTGTGCTGCCGGTTCAGGCGCGATGGATGATGATCTTCCTCGCCGCCTGGGCGATCATCGGGACTTTGCCCCTCATCGCAGGCGTATTCGGCTTCGAGGGACTGCACGTGCCGACCGACAACATCGCGCACCACGCGCATCTGGGAGGCTTCGTGGGCGGCTGGCTGTTCATGCGCTGGCAGGAAAAGAATACCGGGGCCGCGAAGTTCAGGAAGCGTGCGGAACCCACCGAGAAGAAGGGCTGGCTGCACGATCGGGATGCCGTTCAGCGGTGGGCGCGTATCGACCGCGAATCCCTGCACCCGGTGAATCGCGAGACCTACGACGAGATCATGCACAAGCTCAGCACCGGAGGAGCCGGAGCCCTGAGCGATCGGGAGCGGGCCTTCCTGGAGCGGTTCACGCCGCGGAACTGATTCGTCGCGAGTCGAAATTCCCTATATTGGTTTCTGCCTGTCGCACCCTCCCCCCGGTGCAGGAGGCATCCCGGGTTGCCGTCCGCACCGGGATCCGAGGCGTAGCGAGGAGAAGCCGATGATCGCGATCCGAGAGGCGAAGGACGCCGATACTCCCGGCCTCGTCGAGATCTACCGAGCGACCTACGGCGAGGAATACGCCTACCCCCAGTATTACGACGAGTACGAGATCAAGAAGCTGGTCTACAGCGACGATACGCTGATGCTGGTCGCCGAGGACACGGACACCGGCCGCGTCGTCGGCACGGCATCCGTAAT
>JARRPS010000312.1:0-2921 GCA_037382625.1 Gemmatimonadota bacterium
GGATCTACGCCGCGCGAACGCCCGGTCCAGCTCAAACTGCTCCGCAGCGGCTCTCGTAACGTCGTCTGCCACCTGCGCCGCGCGGCGTACGGCGGCGCCCCTCGCGGTCTCGGTCACGGTTCGTCCCGCCTCGTTCGCGACGGCGAAGAGCCGGGCGATCGATTCCGGGTAGAGAGTGCGGAGCAGCTCGCGACGCGTGCCATTCGTGGCCGGAATGTTCGCATACAGGATTCCGCCTGAATTCGCAACGAAGTCCGGCACGACGAGGATGCCCCGGCCCTCCAGGCCCGACTCGCCCAGATCCGGGTGGATCGGGCAGTTGGCGGCCGCGACCACCGATCGGCAGCGGAGCCGGTCTGCGTTGTCGGCGTTCAGGCTCCAGTGGGCGGCGCAGGGTACGAGGACGTCCACCTCGAGCTCCAGCAGATCGGCGTGTCCGATGCGATCTCCGCTCTCGTAGCTCTCGAGTCCGGCGTCGCCCTGCTCCGACCGCAGATGCAGGATTCTCGATACATCCAGGCCTGCCGGGTCATGGACGGCCGTGAGACGGTTCGAGACCCCCGTAACCCTCACGCCGGCTTCACCGAGCATCCCGGCAAGCGCCGCGCCGACGGCCCCGATCCCTTCGATCGATGCCGTAGCGCCGCGCACCTTCCCCCGACGTTCACGGAGCGCTTCCACAATGCAGGCGAACACGGTGAGCGCGGTGGCCTCACCCGTATCGCCCCGTTGGGATGGTGGCGGAGGCGGACCGGACACCCGTCCCGCGCCGACCTGGAACTCCCAGAGATCTTCGGGGCCGAAGCCCATGTCGGTCCCCGCCCCGTACATCCGGGACCTGAGCTGCGGACCGAGCGCCTTCCCGAACGCCCGGATCGCTTCACGCCGCGCCTCGGGCGTCCACTCCGGGTCCTGGATCAGCCCGGCCTTCGCACCTCCCATCGGCATCCCGAGCCACGCGAACTTCCACGACATCGCATCGGCGAGCGCCCTCACTCTCGGAGGGTCGAGGTCGAGGGTACACCGGATACCGCCGACGGCCCGCGGGCGGCTGCTCGCGTTCAGTGCGAGCCAGCCGACCCCGTTGCCGGCGGCATCGCTCACGGTCGTGAGCGTCCGAGTCGCGCCGAGCGCCACGACGTCCTGGCCCACTGCGTTCGCTTTCGCCTCCGTCATCATGCCGCCGGCTCGTTCAGTTCCGTCCACGGCAGCTCGGCGCCGAACGCCGCCGCGCGAGCCCCCAGTACTCGGATCCGGTCCAGCGGCCGGGTTACGTACAACTGGTTCCGGTCCCCTACGCCGTAGGCCGCGAGTCGAGGTGCCAGCCGACTTCGATTGAGCCCCATCTTTCCGCCCTGCAAAGCGACCATCGTCAGCAGGCCCGGCGTCCGATCGCGCATCTCGCGACTGTATCGGTGGTGCGCGAGGTCCGGGCGCGGAAGCGTCTCGGAATGCGGGATCCCTTCCAGCTCCGGGCAGTAGGTCCGCAGCAGCTCCTCGTACAGCCCGGCATCGAACAGCGACGCACGGTGGCCGAGCCTCAGCGAAATGAGCTCGGGCGTTACGAACGGATGGTACGTCTCGGTCCGGTCCAGCACCTGGAGGTGGTTCTTCGCGTGAAAATCACGGGTCCGGTGCATCAATACCCACAGCCAGGCTCGACGGGTCTCCGACTCTAATCCCTCTGGCCGGAACGCATGGATCTGCGCGAGAACGCGCTCTCGCAACCGGCGCGAGGAGGCCGGATCGAAGAGCGTCTCCGGGCGCATCGAAAGGTGCGCGTCCAGCAGACCTTGCGTCAGTTCTCCCGCGCGGGGCGATCGCTGCTGCACCTTCTGTTCGAACACCCACCCCCGGATCAGGTCATCGCCCAGAAGCCCGTCGACCATGGGGGGAGGGTCCGCCGCATCGGCGAGCGCGAGGCTCGTATAGAAACTCCGCTGGGGGAACCCGTGCGGGGCGAAGAACCACGGGTCCTCGAACGCGTCCACCAGCGATCCGTCCACCGGCACGATCCGGAGCGGGATGCCGAGTCGCTCCGCGACCTCCCGTCCCGGCCCGGCATCTCCGGCCGCGGCGTCCACCAGGACCGCTTCGTCCGGCCTGTGACCGAGCGCGACGAGCCTGCAGGCCACGTACCGGCTGTCGTATCCTCCGGACAGGAACGATCCGATTCGTGACTCGTCCCGTATCACCCGGCTCAGAAGTCCATCGACCGACGCCCCGATGCGCTCCACCAGATCGGAGCGTGCGAGATCGTCGTCTCCCTCCTTCCAATGAAAGGGCCGAAGTTCGAGAGTGCCCGCTCCGAGGTCGATACGCGCTCGTCCGGGGGGCAGCCGGTGCAGGCCGTCAACGAGGCTTCGGCCGTTCAGCGGGTGTTCGAGAAGCAACCAGGCGGCGAGGGCATCGGGATCGAGCCGGGACGGCACGAGACCGGCCTCCACCATGGGCAGCACCTCGGACCCGAACACGGCCCGGCCTGCGGAACTCCGAACGAAGAGCGGGCGCACGCCCAGGCAGTCGGTGTCGATTTGGAGGGAGCGCTCGATCGGGTCTACCCGGAACAGGTTGAACTCGCCGAGCCACGAATCGGTCGCCGTATCACCGTTGGCAGGGGAACCCCACAGCGTATCCCGAAGCATTTCCGGCCCCGAAGGCCGGTCGGCAGGCAGCGGTCGCCCGACCACCAGAGCGTGTCGACCGCCTTCCGCAACGCGGCTGTGCAAAAGCTCCTTGGCGGATCGTCCCACGAGGAGCATCTCGAGCCCCGGTGCGCGCAGGGTCTCCACCACCGCGCCGCCGGCCTCGAGGCGTTTCCTCAGGCGCCGAAGGTCGCCGGGAACGACATCGCCGGCTACGCCGAAAACGGACTTCATGCGGCCGTAGAATGCGCCTCGAAGAATCGCGCCCGGACGGAG
>JARRPS010000313.1:0-2898 GCA_037382625.1 Gemmatimonadota bacterium
TTCGGCCTCCCGCTCGCTTCGCCGGCACGGACCCGATCGCATGCCTCCACGATCTCCGCGGGCGCATCGATCTCGAGCTGGAGCAGCGCAGCGGCGAAGGTCTTGCCCTGCGCGTCGAGCATCAGGGAGACCGTCCCGCCACCTCCCAGCGACTCGTGAAGCAGAAAGTTCAGAGCGAGCAGGTTCGGCAGCTCGTACCGGTCCACCCTTCCCCGACACACCCGCGAGAAGTGGGCCTTCACTCGTTCCGCCGTGAGCTCGTCGCGAATGAGCGGCCAGGCTTCGGGAGAGAGCGCGATCACGCCAACGTTGGCCGCATCGCCCTTGTCCCCCGACCGCGCGATCGCGACCCGATCGAGGCGAACCTTCATGCGTGCCTCACTTCCACTCTCAGTTCGTCCTCCACCGCCGTCCGGTCGATGAGCGCCGGCCAGAAGGCCATGACTTCCTGGACCCTCGGCCGGCCCGCGGCGAATCCGGTCACCGTCGGCGGACCGGCCAGAATCAGCGGAGCCAGCTCCCGCGTGAAGCGTTCGACCGCCTCGCGGTCCTGCCCACGGACACCGACACGCAGCTCCACCTCGGGAAGCGCGTCGCGGATCGAGTCCGGGAGTTCGTCCGGGCCGAGCCCGGCGCACGCTCCCGCGCCCACGAATTCCGTTCGAATCTCGTCGAACCGGAGACCCAGGCGACTCAGACGAGCACGCAGGACTTCGTCGGCCCGCCGTGCCTTCGCCAGCGCGTCCGGCGCCCCATAGACCAGTGTGCCGGTCGCCTTCCATCCGGCCCGATAGGCGATCGACACCTTCAGCATCCCGGTTCGCGGGGAGCCGCGCACACCCGAGATCCGCACCCGGCTCTTCCCGAGATCCCGGAGACGGATCGAGGAGAAATCCGCGACGCAATCCGGGGTGATGTACGCCTCCGGATCGCCCATCTCGTAGACCAGCTGCTCCGATACCGTGGCCCAGGTCACCCGTCCGCCCAGCTCCGGGTGCTTCGTGACCACGAATTCTCCGTCCGCCTCCATCTCGATGATGGGATACCCCGGCGCTTCGAGATCCACCCCCTGCCAGTCGAAGAGGGTGTTGCCGCCGGTCGCCTGCGCCCCGCACTCGTTGATGTGGCCCGCAACCACGCCGGCGGCGATCCGATCCCAGGCGTCGGCGGCCCATCCGTGCTCGAAGATCAGAGGCGCATAGGTCAGGGCCGTATCGGTGGAACGACCGGTGATCACCACGTCTGCCTCTCGTCGGAGCGCTTCCACGATCGGTGCGGCGCCGATGTAGGCGTTGGCGGCCTGCACCCGGTCACGGATCGAGCTCAGAGGTTCGCCCGTCTCCATGTTCCGGAGCTCATGGCCCGCGGCCAGCAGCGAATCGAGCCGCTCCATCAGGTCATCGCCCGAGACCACGGCCACCTGTAGCGGCCGCGATGTCGGAATTTCGTCCAGCGCCTCGAAGAGTGCACGCCGGCAGCTCTCGGGATTCACCCCGCCTGCGTTGCTGATGACGCGGATCTCCCTCCCGATCAGCTCGGGAGCCAGTCCGGCGACCAGCGGAACGAAGTCCCGGGCGTAGCCGAGCGAGGGGTCGCGCTCCCGTTGTTTCTGGAGAATCGACATCGTGATCTCGGCCAGGTAGTCGAGCATCAGGTAGTCGATCGGTCCGCCGCGAACCTGCAATCGGGGCGCCTCCTGCCAATCGCCCCAGAATCCCTGGCCGGAGGCCACGCGGACCACTCGTTCGCTCATCGGTACCTCTCCCACTCAGCGATCACGCGTCGGGTGCGAGCGTGAAGGTCCCGAGGTGCGGTGCCGGGTTCTCGAGCGAGCACCTCAGGGCGAGATCGAGGACGTCGCGCGTTTCCTCGGGAACGATGATCGCATCCACGAAGCCACGGGCCGCCGCGTAGGTCGCATCCAGCTGCTTCTCGTACTCCTCCCGCGTATGCTCCATCGCCTTCACGGTCCCTTTGTCGAGCGACTCGCCGGACCGCTCTGCCGCATCGATCTTCGTCCCGTAAATGGCGCGCACCGCGGACTCGCCCTCCATGACACCCATCCGTCCCGTCGGCCAGGTGAAGATGAAGTCGGGGTCGAAGCCCTGCCCTGCCATCGCGTAGTATCCGGCGCCGCTGGCGTGGTTCGTGGTGAGAACGATCTTCGGCACCCGTGCCGTAGCCATCGACTCCACCATGCGGGCCCCCGCCCGAATGATCCCCGAGTGCTCGGCCTCCACGCCCACCATGAATCCGCTCACGTCCTGAACGAACAGGAGCGGCATTCGCTGCCGGTCGCACATGTCCATGAAATACGCGACCTTCTCGGCGCTGTCGGCGTAGACGATCCCTCCGAACTTGGGCGGGCCTCCGGCCGGGTCTTTGAACATGCCCCGGCGGTTCGCGATGATTCCCACCCTGCGACCCATCAGTCGTCCGACCGCCGTCAGCATCTCGGGAGCATATCCCGCCTGGAACTCGTCGAACCGCCCTTCATCCAGGAAGGTGTCGAGCACCGCCCTGACCTCATACGGCTGCCGGTGGTTGTCGGGCATCAGCTCATACACATCGGTGCCCGGGCGCGCCGGTTCACGCGGTGAGTCGACCGGAACGGGCAGCCGCGGCTCGGGAAGATCGGCAACCAGATCCCGGAGCTTTTGCACGCACTGCAGGTCATCGGCAACCTCGTAGTGGGCCACGCCACTGATCACGTTGTGCGTGTGCGCTCCGCCGAGCTCTTCCGCCTCTACGACCTGCCCCGTCGCCCCTTTCACGAGGTTGGGGCCACCCAGACCCATGAAACTCGTTCCATCGACCATCACGATCGAGTCGGACAGTGCGGGCAGATAGGCGCCTCCGGCGATGCAGGGTCCCATCACCGCCGAGAGCTGCGGCACG
>JARRPS010000314.1:0-2880 GCA_037382625.1 Gemmatimonadota bacterium
GAAGAGTGGAAGCAGCGGCAGATGGTGATCATCAACCACTACGGCCTCAACGTGCGCGACCCGAAGGCCCGGGAGTTCCTGATCGCCAATCTGAAGAGCTATCTCTTCGGCGAAGGCGAGGGAGGGGCCGAGATCGACGCCTCTGAAGAGGGATCCGTAGAGTGGTGACCTGAATGAGCCGCTCACCCGCCACCGTTCCCCTCAACCAGCTGCCGTACCGCCCGGACAAGGCCTACCCCGCCCGTTGTCACACCGGGCGCATGTTCCGCGCATTGTCACACGGAGCAGGCAATGGACTGGCGGCAGCGCCCGCCTCTTGGACGATCGGAGATCTGAAATGAACGACCGGATTCAGCACGCGCGGAACTGCTCGGCGAACTGGCGGGGATGGCCACTGACGCTGACCGAGTTCGTGCCGGACGACGCACCCTGCACCTGCGGGGCGGAGGCCCGGCAGCACGCCATGCAACCGGAGCAGAAGAGGGACGACGGTAGACGGGCCGCCTAGCCGGCGGCGATCGGACCTCCGGAGCCCGCCATGGCTACGATCGCACCACCAGGTTCAGCAACCGGTCCGGAACGTAGATCGTCTTGACGATTCTGTCCTTCGCGGCGTGGCGGCTCACACCTTCGTCGGCGAGCGCCGCTTCGCGGACCTCGTCTTCCCCGGCGCCCCGCGCGACCGAGATCGTCCCCCTGAGTTTTCCGTTCACCTGCACCGGCAGCTCGACACTGTCCGTGACGAGTTTCGCCGGATCGTATTCCGGCCACGTGGCGTGATCGAACAGGCTCGACTCGCCGCCCAGCATCGACCACAGCTCCTCGGCCAGATGGGGCGCGATCGGGCCGAGCATGACGACGAACGGCCGGACCTCGTCGAGGGTGGGCACACGCCCCCCGGCCCGCATCTCGTTGAGGAGCTCCATCAACGCCGCGATCGCGGTGTTGAAGGAGAGGGTCTCGAAATCCTCGGTCACCTGCTTGATGGTGGCATGCACGGCGCGCTCGACGTCGGGATCGGGGAATCCGGTCGCCTGCGCCTCGACGGCCGCCTCGACCGCGTCCGACACCCGGCTCAGAAAGCGCTGTGGACCGGCGATCCCCGCTTCCCGGAAGTCCCCGCCCTCCTGGTAAGGTCCGAGGAACATCAGGTAGGTACGGAAGGTGTCGGCTCCGTACCGGTCGATGTACTCGTCCGGGTTCACCACGTTGCCCTTCGACTTGGACATCTTGGCGCCCTCACGGATGATCAGGCCGTGTTTCCGGAAGCGGAGGTACGGCTCCTCGAAGGGCAGGTGCCCGAGGTCGTGAAGGGCCATGGTGATGAACCGCGAGTACAGCAGGTGGAGCACCGCGTGCTCTTCCCCCCCGATGTACGAGTCCACGGGAAGCCAGCGATCGGTGCGTGCTGCGTCCATCGGCCGGTCGTCGAAGTCCGTGCTCGGATAGCGCAGGAAGTACCACGCGCTGTCGAGGAAGGTGTCGGACACGTCGGTCTCTCTGCGCGCTTCGCCGCCACACGAAGGGCAGGTCGCGCGATAGAACGTCTCCTCTTTTGCCAGCGGAGCGATGCCATCGTCGCCCGGCTTGAATTGCTCCACGTGGGGCAGCACGACAGGGAGCTCCGCTTCGGGCACGGGAACCATGCCGCACTGGTCGCAGTAGAGGATCGGAATCGGCGGGCCCCAGTATCGCTGCCGGGAGATGCACCAGTCGTGGAGCCGGTAGTTGACCCGGGGCTCGCCCAGGCCCTGCTCGCCGAGATCCGCCACGATCCGCTCGCCACCCTCGGCGGCCTCGAGGCCGCTGTACTTTCCACTGTTGATCAGGCGCTCGCCCTCCGAGTGCTCGACGTACGCCTGCTCCCCCAACTCCAGCTCCACCGTCGCGGGGTCCTCCCCCGCTTCCACCAGTTCCGGGGGCGCGACGACAGGCCGGATCTTCAGCCCGAACTGGCGCGCGAATTCGAAGTCCCGCTGATCATGCGCGGGCACCGCCATGATCGCTCCCGTGCCGTACTCCATCAGCACGTAATCCGCGATCCAGACCGGAATCTCTTCCCCCGTCACTGGATTGACGGCATGACCGCCCGTGAAAACCCCGGTCTTGGTCTTGTCGTCCGTCTTCTTCCGCTCCACCAGGTCGACGGCGGCGGCGGCGGTGCGGTACGCCGCGACCTCATCGCGCCGCTCCTCGGCGGTCAGGGCGTCCACCAGAGGGTGCTCCGGGGCGAGCACCATGAAGGTGGCGCCGAAGAGCGTGTCCGGGCGCGTAGTGAAGACCTCGATCCGGCCGTCTGCCCCGTCGGCCAGTTCGAAGCTGATGAGCGCGCCTTCTGACCGACCGATCCAGTTCCGTTGCGCCGTCAGGGTCGAATCCGACCAGTCGATCCAGTCGAGATTAAAGACCAACCGCTCAGTATAGTCGGTGATCCGGAATAACCACTCGCACTGCACCCGCTTCCCGACCTCCGTTCCGCACCGCTCGCACTTTCCCCCCTCGACCTGCTCGTTCGCGAGCACCGTCTTGCAGGAGGGACACCAGTTGACCGGCGCCTCCTTCTTCTCCGCGAGGCCGGCTTGGAACAGCTGGAGGAAGATCCACTGGGTCCAGCGGTAGTACGCGGGATCGGTGGTGGTCACGGTATGCGACCAGTCGTACATGATCCCGGCGCGCTTCAGCTGCCGGGTGAAGGTCTCGATGCTGCGCGGGATCAACTCCATCGGGTGGACGTTGGCCTTCAGCGCGTAGTTCTCGGAGTGGATCCCGAACGCGTCGAATCCGATCGGCTGGAAGACGTCCTCCCCCCGGAGCCTCCGGTAGCGGCCGTAGAAGTCGGCGCCGGTGAAGGCATAGAGGTTCCCGACGTGCAGCCCTTCG
>JARRPS010000315.1:0-2879 GCA_037382625.1 Gemmatimonadota bacterium
GGGGCTTCACCGGCCCCGTCGCGGTGTTCGCTTCGTTCTTCTTCCTCTTCGAGGTCGTCGTACTTCTGGGGCTTGCCCTACCTCGTTCCTATGCGCTCCGTGAGCCCGAGCAGGTCAGTCGCGCGACGGCCGGTCCACTTGGGCTCTTTTGCGCCTTCGTGTCGCCATTCATGGGCGTCTTCGACCGACTGAATCCGCGCAGTGGCAGACCCGAGGAGACCGCACGCGATTGGCCGAGTCCGGATGAAATCGACGCGTTGCGGAGGGGCACTCGCAACGAGGGTGGCGTCGAGCGGGACGAGGAAGCGATGATCCATGGGGTCTTCGAGCTGCCGAATACCGTCGCCCGGGAAGTGATGACGCCCCGCCCGGACATCGTGGCCTTTTCGGAGGACACGGGACTGGACGAGGTCCTCGCGGTGGCGGCGGATTCCGGATTCAGTCGATTCCCCGTATTCGGAAGCTCCATCGACGACATCATCGGGGTTGTACTCGTCAAGGATCTGTTGCCCTGGGTGCGCGCCGACGAGCGCGCCGTCGAACAGGTGACGGATCTCCGGCGAAGGCCGGAAGCCGACGAATCGGAATCGGGAGCGTCGGAGTTCCGACTCGAACACGTGATTCGCGAGCCGTTCTTCGTCCCGGACACGAAACGAGTGGACGACCTGCTCGCGGAGTTCCGGGCACAGAAGGTTCACATGGCCGTGGTGGTCGATGAGTTCGGTGGAACGGATGGGGTCGTGACTCTGGAAGATCTCGTCGAGGAGATCGTGGGGGACATCTTCGACGAGCACGATGTCGCCGAGGAGGAAATCGCGCGGCTTCCCGACGGTCGCATCCTCGTCGATGGGGGCGCCGATCTGGAGGATGTCGTGGCTGCATTCGGTCTCGAGGGAGTCGGCGATCTGGAGGAATTCGATACGGTCGCCGGCTATGCCATCGGGCGCCTGGGCCGCATTCCAGCCGTTGGAGAGACGGTACCGATCGGCGACGCGGAGCTGGAGGTGCTGGAAACACAGGAGCAGCGGGTGACGCGACTCGAGCTTCGGGTGCCCCGCCCGGCGTCTACCGGCGATGCCGGGGCGCCTTCGAATCTGGACGAGAGCGAGGAGCGCCCATGAGCCTGGAGTTCTGGGGGCCGGACGACTACGACCGCCACGCGCAGACGCATTACGAAGCCGGAGACCTGGACACGGCCGTCCGACTGCTGCGCGAGGGAGTGGCCATCTATCCCGAGGTCGCCGAGCTTCGCGTGTCGCTCGGATACGTGGAGCTGGCGAGAGAGGAATTCGCGTGGGGCCGGCGAGCCTTCGCCGGCGCACTCCGCATCGAGCCGGATCACGAAGACGCTCTGGTGGGTCTTGGGGAGGCGCTCATAAAGCTGGGGGAACGCGGCCGGGGATTCCGCTCCTTCGACCGGGTCGTCGAACTGGGATTCGCGGACGACGCCGATCTGATGATCTCGATCGGGCGGATTCTGCTTCGCGAAGGACTCTTCGACCGCTCCGAGAGATTCCTCCGTCTGGCGGTTGCGGCGGACCCCGACGGGACCGATGCGCCGACCGATCTCGGATCTGTGCTTCAGCAACTCGGGAGAGAAGAAGAGGCCGCCATCTGCTTCGAGAACGCGGTCGAAAGAGATCCGCGGAATCACGACGCTCGCGTCCTGCACGCGAACCTGATCTACGAACAGGGGGATCGCCGCGCGGCCCTCGAGCAATTCCGTCAGGTGCCTCCCGAGGCTCTGTGGGACACACTGACCATCTGGCGCATCGTCGAGCTGGAGCGGGCATGCGAAATGGAGTCTGGCGAGTCTTCCATCGCGGCCTACCTCTCCCGCCTGGAGGACCTGTTGAAAGAGGTTCGTCCGGAAGACCGGTTGATCGAGGAACTCGTCACCGATCTCGCCGGGCCGGAGGGGTCGCCGATCGGACAGCTGGACATGTTCCGTCCGGGTGCCGAGCGTGTCGTCAGGGCATCGGATGAGTCCGGGCAGGACTGGGCGGGGATCGTGCGGGCGATGTGTCTCAGCTCTTCGGAGCCCGAGCGGACGATCCGTCAGTACATGCGGGATACCGCGGATCGCATCCGCGCGCTCACCGGAGTCCGGATTCCCGACGATGACCCCGAGGCATTCCTGAAGGCCTCGGCGACGGCGGGCGTGCTGTACATCGCGGACTGAGAGAAACGGGACCGGAACGACGGGTTTGGACCGGACGCCGCCGGATCAGAGACGAGGACGAATGACGATGACCCATGTGCCAGCACTTACGGCGCTCATCCTGCGCAGACTGGCCGGCGAAGGCCTGATGCCGGAAGCTCCGATCGCGGTCGCGGAACTCCATCGGAGGTTGGTTCCCTACGCCCTCTGCCGGGAAGCCCTCGGCCTGACGACGAAGGCCGAGTACGATCTGGCGCTGCTTCGGCTCCTGAACGACGAACAAGTCACGGTGGAAGAGAAAGCGCTGCGGGATGCGGTGCGCCGGGAGCTGGATTCGCCCGAGCCCGGCCTCGCGATTCTGCAGCGATTCGCGGCATCGGAGATCCGGGTCCGCGGGCCGGATTCGATCGTGAGCGAAAAGTCTCGCGCCGACGGGCCTGCGGCCCCGAAGGCCCCCCCTCGCGTCGATCTCGAGACGGAGCGGATGCCGCAAGACCGGATTCGGGGGCTCGACGATCAGGAATTCCAGCCCGAGACGGGGCCGCCGCCGATCCCGCGATCCGTTCCGGATCCTGACGCGACCCGGGGTCCGGCCGTTGTAAGCGACCGCGGTCCTGAGAAGCCGGCTGAGCTCAGGCCGAACCATTGCCATTCCTGCCAGGGGAAATTGCCCGAGCGAGCCGGTCTTCGATTCTGCCCGAGTTGCGGAGCAGATCAG
>JARRPS010000316.1:0-2876 GCA_037382625.1 Gemmatimonadota bacterium
AGCCCCGCATCGAAGCAGGCCTGGATGAGGTCGTGGTAGACCATCACGCCGCTCCCCGCCGTGACCCTGCCTTCTTCCCCGACCGCGATGCCGCCGGCCCGGTTGTGGATCACGAGTCCCCGGAACCCGCCATCGCCCACGAGGATGTTGGCCCCGGCGCCGAGCAGGAAGTAGGGGACGCCCAGCGCGCGCGCCGCCACGATCGCCTGTGCCAGCTGCTCCGGCGTCCGGGCCCGGTAGAACAGATCCGCGGGCCCACCGATGCGGAAGGTGGTGAGAGGGGCCAGCGGGACGTCCCGCTCCAGGACGCCCCCTCCCAGCCTCGCCTCCAGCTCCGCGACCGGGAGCGCCACCGCTGCCGACCCGCGGCTCAAGCCGGCTCGTCGGGCTCGGTCCCGGAGGTCGGTGTGAAGGACGGTGGATCGCTCGCCGGGAACGACTCGGCCGCGGCCTCGTCCACCGCGTCGTACGCGTCCCGGCCGGACGGCCCGGCCCACCCGACCCCGAGCTCGTTCCGGAGAACGTCCCCGATGGTCTCGAAGAAGCCGCCACGACCGGTGATGCCCCGGAAGAGCAGCGCCGCACCGCCAGCGCGAACAGCGCGCCCACGCCAGCGTCGCGCCTGCGCAGGCTGGAGAGGACCAGCATGCCGCCTACGATCGCGGACAGCCAGCGCTCTGACTCGCCGATGGTCTCATCCCGTCTCATCTCTGACTCGCTCCCTGGTCTCGGTTCCGCTCGTGTCGAGGGTGACAACATCCCGGCAAACCCGGGGCCGCCGCAAGCCCGACGGACCCGGGCCGCCCTTTCCGGTCCGGCCGAACGGCCCTCCTCTCCGGCGTGCGGACGGCGAGCGTGGGGGCGCCTTCCGTTCAAGTCTCCGTGGTTCCGTGCCGATACTAGCCTGGTGCGGACCAGAACGACGGAGGTGCGTTTGTTCGGCACGCTACGCGCGACCCGGCACGCGGAGGCGCTGACGCGGCATGTTCAGCGGATGCATTCGCTCGAGGTTCACCGGGATGCCTTTGAACACGAAGGCGAAATGCGGATGGTCCTGGCGACCAACTTCGAGCTCGCTTGTCATGCCTCCAGAGCGCTCGCTGCCCTGCGGAAGCTGGAAGCAAACGAGCCCCTCGGGGCCCGGCACCAGGCCCTGCGGTCCTACTTCACGTCCACGCTCGAGCTCCCCGCGATCCGGCGAGCCGAGGTCCAGGGAGTGGACGATTCCACGATCCGCCGCCTGTACGGCGAGCACGTCGCGCTGACCAGACCCGGCGACGCCGGAGTCGAGTCGGACGGTCCGGAGAGCATCGATCCAGAGGATTTCGAGCTGCCACCAAAACCGATCGTGGAAGAGGCTCTCACGGCGTTGGCCGAAGAGACCGGTGAACGTTTCGGGTCTGCGGAATTCCTGCAGTGGGTGCTCGACCGACTCCAGGTGAAATGGATGATCATGGGTCGCATCTGGAGAACTCGCGGTCACCTGACACCGGAGGACGGGCCAGCCCTCGAGAGGGACTACATCGTCCACTTCGGCACGCCGAAGACACGCCGGGACCGGCGACAGAGAGAAGGTTGGATGGCGGCGAACGCGGCGCTGCAGAGAGGCTTCGTGCGCACTCGGAAAGAGACGAGTGGACCCAACCCTCAAGCCGCACCGCTGCGCACCAGAAGGCAGAAGGCATGATCCGGCGCCGGGGCAGCTCCGACTGGAGCCCGGCGCTGCGGCACAGCTCGGGCACTCACCGCCGGGACGGCGAAAGGGCCGCAACAACCTGAGCCGCTGCGGCCCTTCGAATGCCGGGGGTGGGATTCGAACCCACACGGGTTTTCACCCAGCGGATTTTGAGTCCGGTCTCCGGTTCTACCGCATGCTCGCTCAAGTGCAATAGACGGCGACAAACGGCGGAGCCTCAAGCACCGTGCGCCGTACCCTATGCTGAGTGTTTCACCCTCTTGCACTCGAGTACCGGCACAGCTGTGACACACAGCGATACGGCCGACGGGCAGGTAGACTGCGAGGTATGGTATTTCCAGCGTTCATCCTGAACTGGCCTGCCTTGCACGGCTCAGTGTGCACTCTTAATACGGGCTCCAGTCCCGCTCATGGGCGCCGCCCTTGGAAGGGGGCTTTCCCCGCGGGATCTTGACCATGGGCTCATCCAGGTCTTCCTCTGCCAGTTCCACCATTCGGATTGCTCGCCCCCTCTTCGAAAGAGGACTAGCCGGGGCATCAGGTGTAGGGTCCAGGATCACAGCTGTCCCGCTGGCTACCAGGAAAAGCATTGATTTCCCTTGGCCGCTCTGATCTTCGATTCCCTCAATCCACCCGCTGTACTTCCCGACCAATCCTGCCGAGGCCACCAAGAGTATGGCGGGGTTCTCACCGAGACGCTTCAGGAGGCTAGCCAACAGTTTCCGAACCGCCGGAGCGCCCCCGCAAGATCCCCCGTTGTTGCACAGTGCGCCCGGCCGTCAGGCCAGCGCAGCCCAGTGGCGGTCACTCGTGGCAGACTAACCTTACGCCGCCCCGGCCCGCACCTCTTCGTAGATCCGGCGCGACAGCTCCCGCTCCACCATCTTCCGGAGGTCGTCCTCGTCGAAGAAGCGCGTCACGATCTCCCGGTTCTGGCCAAGCCGGTCCACCATCAGGTCGGCGAGCTTGTCGCGCATCGTCAACGCGAACGCGTCGAAGGGGTTGGCGCGGGCGTGGAGGACCACGTCGTCGTCGGTCTTCGCTTCCTCCGCCACCTGGTCGAAGAAGAGTTGGTCGGCGGGGGTAAAATTCGTGTTGAACCGCTCGTTTAGGAGGTCGATGAAGCCGGATCACCCGCCGGTCGCCACCATCCTTGACCCGCCGAGACCCTCCACGCAGC
>JARRPS010000317.1:0-2827 GCA_037382625.1 Gemmatimonadota bacterium
GCGATATCGGTGTCACTGGACGACCACGTGCAGTCCGTGGTCTGGTCGAACGGCGTGACCGGATTTCCGTCCGCTCCCACCAGCGTCGCCTGAATCGTGCCCGTGTCCCCGGCCCGGATGGGCGGATCGGGCGATACAAGAGTCATGACGATATCGTCACTGGTGACGGCGACATTCACCGTCCGCTCGAGGCTCCCGCTCGAGAGCGTGAAGGAGCACGTCGCGAGCTGGCCCTTGCCCGTAACCACGAAGAGCCCGGGTGCTTGAATGGGGAGCGCATCCGGATCCAGACTCACGGTCGCGCACCCCACATCGACGGGGCTCTCCTCCGTCACCTGCGTCGCGTTGACGAGAATCTGGTCGAACGTCGGATCCCCTCCCTGACCCTCGACCCGCGAGATCAATTTCTGCGAGCCGCCGGCCGGCAGCGTCATCGCGCTGGGATTGACGTAGATGCTGTACCCAGACTGCGGGTCGAAATCGAGCGGGTCGTCGTCGCAGGCGGCCAGGGCCGCCATGGCGAGGCACATCGCCCCGAGCCCGGCCTTTCGAACGAAGCCAACTCTCATGGTTCCCTCACTCTCCAAATGTCGCGATACCGGGCATCAGCCGCGCGATCGCGTCGCTCCACCCGACCGACTCAAGGGCCGGGTACGATTCCGAAACTCTCCTTCAGGTCCGCATATGCTTCGGGCCCGATCCGACGGTACCAGTCCGCGCGCGTCGCGACGTCCCGGTCCGTCGAGAAGATCAGGCTCCAGGCGCCAAAGCGATTCTCTTCAATGAAGAGATAGATGTAGCCGGTGTCCTGGTACTGCCAGATCTCGTACGCCGGCTCTTCCCCACCACCCGCCACCGCCGAACCGCCACCCGATCCGCTGGGATAGTAGTTCGCGACCCGGTTCTGCGGCTCCCCGAGTCGCAGATACAGCCACCCGCGATCGGTTTGCCAGGAAGGTACGGCCTCCGTTCCGACGCGCTCGGTATACCGCGCGGTCACCGTCGCCAGCCGTTCCAGATACTCGTCGAGATACTGATTGCCGGGCGTGTAGGGATCAGGATCCCGCCTCTCGAAAAAGTCCGTCAGGTAGCGGCGCTGCGCCTCCGGCGGCAGGGCTTCATACGCCTTCCGCTCCGAATCCGTCAAGAACGCGCCCACGCCACCGAAGGTGTCCTGGAGTTCGGCGTCCGAGAGCGACTGGAAATACTCCGAAAGCTCCGAATTCCCCGCGTCCGCGAGAACTTCCGCCTCGACCCCGGCACGCAGTTCGAAGGGCGATCGACGGGTGACTGGCTCCCCGGTTCCCTCCGATATCGTCATGGCCAGCTCGTAGTTGCCTGCGGGGAGGCCTGCGAGCGGCAGCCGGCCCGTAAAGGACTCGCCCCCAGCCTGCACCTCCACCTCTTTGCGCGGAATACGCAGCAGCCGCGCGCCGGCTTCGTTCAAAATCTCGGCATCGATGGCGAGCCGCGTCGACTCGTCTCCGCCGTACAACTCCATGTAGTAGTAGAGATTGGGTTCCTCCTCCAGAATCACGGTCCGGGCCGTCGCACTGATGCCGAAGTTGCCGCGTCTTACCGACCAGCTCCCACCGCCGGTATCCTCAACGGCCTCAACTCGCGTCGCGAGAATGAGATCCGATGCCAGGGGCCTCTCGGCAAAGGACTGTAACTCCAGGGACCGCCGAACGCCGAGATCCGCCGCATCCGTCGGATAGGCGAAGATCTCGATTTCGTACGACCCGGGTCTCAGCCCGAATTGGAAAGACTCCAGCATGGAGGACGCTTCGGCTTCGGTGTACGCAGCGGCCCGTCCGCTCAACTCGGTCGTCCAGGAGTCCCTCTTGAGCTGCTGCCCGCTCGAATCGCGGATCACGATCTCGAAGCGATAGGCCCCGGTCGCTCCTCCCGCCATCATGGCCAGGGGCACCTGAGCCAGCCCATCGACGATCGTCACTCCGTCACCCGCCCAGGAACGGACGAGCGTGGTCTCGAGGTCGCCTTTCCCATCAACCGCCACTTCCTGCCCGCGGACGGCGTAAACGCCACCGGCAAGAAACAACAGCGTGACGAAAGACCCTCGAACCAGATCGATCGCCTTCGGTCCGGCCGGACCGTGGCGCCGATTCAGGAGCGACGACAGCACCGGGCGCATGGCGGAAGCTTACTCCCAGCCGATGGTGAAGGTGAACGCATCGACGCTGCCCAGAGCACCGAAATGACGGTACGCGTAGTCCACCTGCAGCCGATAGCTATCGGCGATCCGGTAGAACAGGCCGCCTCCGAAGGCCATACCATCGAGGCCCACGTTGTCGGCCGAGACTCCCACGCCGCTCAGATCCGAATCGTTGTCCGGCTGTGTCGTGTACGAGCCACGGAGCCACGCCCCGATCGGGCTGTCCAGGCTCTCCCACCCGAACTCCGCGCCGAAGCCGAATTGCGGCTTCTGATTGTTCGACTCGACAAATTCGCCGAGCAGCGACAACCGCGTCGACTCGCCATGGATCAGGTCATAGTCGAGACCGACCCGGAACAGGCGCGGAAGCGGAAATGAATCGGTGTCGTACTCCGCGTACGGAGGATCCGCGCGCTGGTCGGGAACTGTCGGGTCGTTTCCAGACCCGTTGAAGTCCCGGAATCGCAGCGACTCGCCGGAATGCGACAGGCTGCCGCCGAGGTTCTGAACGACGAAAGCCAGAGCAATCGGGTTGTTCCACAACTCGCTGTGGAAGTTCACGCCGAAATCCACGGCGATCGTCGAGGCCTTCGCGCCCGCCAGCGCACCGCCAGCAAGGTCATCGCTGACGAACTTGACCGTACCGCCGGC
>JARRPS010000318.1:0-2818 GCA_037382625.1 Gemmatimonadota bacterium
AAAGGCACCCCGCTCGCCGTCGTTCTCCCCGATAGCCGCCATGCGCTGATCGACACGATCCACGCCCTGAACGCGTCGGGGTTGCCCTTCGTTCCACGCGGAGCGGGAACGGGACTGTCCGGAGGGTCGGTGGCGCATGAGGCCGTCATCGTGGCCACGACGAGGCTGCGCCGGATTCTCGAGCTGGACCCCGTGAACCGGACGGCGTGGGTCGAGTCGGGGGTGATCACGGCCGAGATCTCGGTGGCCGCGGCGGAGCACGGCCTCCGGTATCTGCCCGATCCCGCCAGCGCTACCGCCTGCACGATCGGAGGCAACGTCGCGATGAACTCGGGCGGCCCCCACTGTCTCAAGCACGGAGTGACCAGCGACCACGTTCAGGGTCTCGAGATCGTACTGCCCGATGGAGATACGGCCTGGCTCGGTAGAGGTCAGGATGGGGGTCTCGATCTCGCCGGCCTGTTCATCGGATCCGAGGGAACGATCGGTCTCGTGACTTCCGTGCTCGTCGGACTGGAGCCCGTGGCCGAGACCACGCGGGCGATGCTGGGCCTGTTCGATGGGATCGGAGAGGCGGGCGCGGCCGTCTCGGACGTCTTCGAGCGCGGTCTGGTACCGGTCGCGCTGGAGCTGATCGACCGCGCCACGATCGAGGTCGTCGAGGCCTCGATCTTCGCGGCGGGGCTGCCGACAGACACGGAGGCCGCCCTCGTGATCGAATGCGAGGGCGACAGCGAGGACGTGGAAGCGGAGCTGACCGTCGCCTCCGAGGCCTGCCGGGCGCACGGCGCCCGGGAGGTGCGCATCGCCGAGAATGAAGAAGAACGCCTGGCGATCTGGAGGGCTCGGAAGAAGGCGTACGGCGCCCTGGGCCGGGCGGCGCCCGACGTGTTCGTGCAGGACGCCGTGGTGCCCCGCACCGAACTCGTCCGCTTGCTCCCTCAGATCAAGCGAATCGCAGACGAACACCGCCTCCGCCTGGCCAACTTCTTCCATGCCGGCGACGGCAACCTGCACCCGAACCTTCTCTTCGATCGGCGAAACCCGGACGAGGTCGCCCGGGTCGAGAAGGCGGGCGAGGCGATCATGCGCTTGTGCGTCGACGCGGGAGGCACCATCACGGGTGAGCACGGGGTCGGCAGCGACAAGATGCGGCACATGCCGCTCCTCTTCGGTCCCGGCGAGCTCGAGCTGATGAGAGACCTCCACGCCGTGTTCGATCCGCGGGGCCTGGCCAATCCGGACAAGGTGCTGCCCGAGACTCCCGCCGAGGAAGCTGCCGGGTGAGCGTGCGTCCGGTCGTTCCCGGGACGGAGCGTGACCTGGCCGAGGTGCTGACCGACCTGCGCCCGGCGCTGCCCGGAGTCGTCGTCACCGGTTCGGCTCGACCGCATGCCGCACTTCGCGACCTCGGTCTCCCGGGTGCCGACGAGACCGGTGGCCGCGAGCCGCTCCTTGTTTCGACCTCCCGTCTGTCGGAGGTCGTCGAGTTCAGGCCTCGGGACCTGACCGTAGAGGTAGGGGCGGGCATGCGGATGCGAGAGCTTCTCCGCCTGGTGGAAGAACGAAATCTGTGGCTTCCGGTGTCGGGTGAGGGCCTGGAACGCTCCGTGGGGGGCTGGGTCGCGGCCGCCTCTCCCTCGATGTGGGACTCCGCATTCGGCCCGGTCCGCCGTCAGCTGCTCGGCTGCCGGATGCTGACGCCGGCCGGGAAGACCCTGAACTGGGGCCGGCACGTGATGAAGAACGTGGCCGGGTACGACATCCCGCGACTCCTGGCGGGCAGCCGCGGCCGACTCGGCATTCTGACCCGCGTCACCCTCCGGCTCTGGCCCAGGCCCGCCGCCACCTCCCTCCTGGTTCGTCCGTCGGATACCGCTGGGAGGGTGGCGGACGCGTCGTCGGGCGCCGACGCCCGAACCGTTCAGGTGACCCGGGATCGGGGACGGTGGGAGATCCTGGCGTTCACCGGCGGCGAGTCATCGGTGCGGCGACGTGCCGGCGAATTCCTCGAACGAGCTCGCCGAACCGGCGAAGCCGGGGAGCTCCGGATCGATGATCCCGCCGTAATCGAGCGTCTCGGGGCGCCGGCCAGGAAGCCGGGCTCCGTCGTCTACCGACTCACGCCCGGGCGCCGCTATCTTGCCTCCTGCGTGAGCGCGCTGACCGACGAACCGGACGCGGGGCCGACGACTGTGCAGGCGTGGCCGTCGTCCGGTGCGATACTCGCCTGGTACGATCCGGGCCAGGACCTCGAGAGGATGAAGGCGCTCCTCGAGGAGTTCGAGCGTTCGACCGGAAGTTGTGGGGCGAAATCGGGCGGCTCCGTCCCGGCGATCGGCGTCGATCGGGGCGGTCCCGTGGAGCACGCGTGGGCAGAAGCGCGGCGGGAGCCGTCGACCATCGCGATCGAGCAACGCATCGAGAAGGTATTCGGGGCATGGCCGCGTTCCTGGCTTGCCGACTATCTCTGACCGGACCTGACAGGAAACGCGATGAAGATCTACACGAGAACCGGCGACGAGGGACGCACGAAACTGTACGGGGGCGACCCGGTCTTCAAGGACGATCCGAGAGTCGCCGCCTACGGTACGCTCGACGAGCTGAACGCGACGCTCGGACTCGCCCTGGCCCTCGAGCAGGAGGAAGATCTCGGGCTGGATCGTTTGCGCGGCGTCCAGGAGGACCTCTTCGTGCTCGGCTCGCGGCTCGCGGCGGCCCACCCGGAACGAATGGAGAGGAAAGGCACGCTTCCGCACTTCGATCGCGGTCGCGTGAAGGAACTGGAGGATTGGATCGACGAGCTCGACGCGCAGCT
>JARRPS010000319.1:0-3363 GCA_037382625.1 Gemmatimonadota bacterium
CGTACGTCGGTCACGCGATCGAGTGGGATCGCACCGAGATCGACGGCGACTGCCGGGCCGAAAGCTGTGCAGTCGCCTTCCTGCGTGGCGATCGACGGATGGCGCTCGGTACGCTCGGCGACGTCGAACGTAGCCTCCGCGCCGAAGTCGAGTGGGAGCGCGAGGTCGGCCAGGAGTAATCGGTAGGGCTTCACTCCTCTGCTTTCTAGCCTTCGAAGAGCCGCTCCCGCGCGACGCCTGTCATCCCATCGTTTCGCCGCCATCGAATGGCGGTCGGAACATTCACGCCGCGATTGCATATTATAAGCATATATAAAGACAGGCGTTACGACCTCGCGACCCGGATCGGTCTGTCGATTCCGGGGTCCGAGCTGTCAGGCCAAGTCCAATCTTGTTGAAGAAAGGTTGCATTGATGTCATCGAATCAGAATGAGTCGAAGGGATTCACCGTTCCCGGTCTGGATCCGGGAGATGCGAAGGAAGCCATCGAGATATTGGACGAGCGACTGGTCGCTCTGATCGACCTCGGACTGACGCTCAAGCACATACACTGGTTCACCGTTCCCGGTCTGGATCCGGGAGATGCGAAGGAAGCCATCGAGATATTGGACGAGCGACTGGTCGCTCTGATCGACCTCGGACTGACGCTCAAGCACATACACTGGAATGTCGTCGGTCCCCTGTTCATCGGGGTTCATGAAATGCTCGATCCCCAGTACGAGGCGATCTCGGGGATGGCGGACAAGACCGCCGAACGGATCGCTCTGTTGGGCGGCGTACCGGTCGGTACACCGGGCGCAGTCGTCAATCGACGCAGTTGGGACGACTACGAGCTCGGCCGTGACACGGTGCAGGCACACCTGGGTGCTCTCGAGGTCGTCTACAGCGGAGTGATCCCGGATCACCGTGAGGCCAGGACGCGGCTGGCCGAACTCGACCCGGTATCCGAGGACCTGATGATCGAACAGCTCCGTGAACTGGAGATGTTTCAGTGGTTCGTTCGCGCTCACCTGCAATCCGCCGCAGGAGAGCTGAGCGTGACTGCCGGGACGGAGCGGAAGGCGGCAGCCCAGGCGGTCCTTTCGTAAGGTCCGTCGCTCCACGGCAACCAGCCGGAGCGAGACAGCAAGCCGTTTCCGCAGTATGATCACAACGGAATGCCGACGGCGGATGGGAGGCCATCGCTTCCCGTTCGCCGTTGCATCTTCGGCCCCCTTCTGATGGATGGAGCGTCATGATTCGAGCATCGAGTTCCATCGCCGCAGTCGCGGCTCTGGCGTTTGCATTTCCCGCGACCGCCCAGATCACCTCCGAGCTGGACGCGTACTGGACGGAAGGCTCGCGAACCGTGGCCGAAGGCGACTTCGAGGGATACGCGAAGATCTACCACCCCGACGCGGTCCTCGTCGTCGGAGGGTCGGGCAGCTACCCGATCGCGACGGCACTGGCCGGGTGGAAGTCCGGGTTCGACGACACGCGCGAGGGACGGGCGGAGGCGGGCGTCGAGTTCCGCTTCACGGAGCGCCTGATCGGCGAGACCACGGCGCACGAAACCGGGATCTTCCGGTACTTCCTGCGTCCCGACGAAGGTGACGAACAGATCGCGCTGGTCCACTTCGAGGCGCTGCTCGTCAAGAAGGACGGGCGCTGGCTGATGCTCATGGAATATCAGAAAGGGCCGGCGACCGACGCCGAGTGGGCGGCCGCCGGATAGCGCGTAGTCAGGTCGCGCGGCTCCGCGGCCGGAAGATCAGCCAGCCGAGACCCACCAGCAGGACGAGGATGGCGATGCCGATCGCGAGCCGCAGCATCACGTGGTCCGCGATCGAGATCGCTTCCTCACGCACCTGACCCATGATCTCGGGCGTCATCGCCTCGAGCTCCTCAAAGATGATCGCGCGTTCCCGAGCGATCATCTCCTCCACGTCGGCCATGATCTGGGCGCGCTCCTCGCTGACGAGAGCGAAGGTCCGGTCCAGCGATTCCTCCAGCATCCGCTCGGTCTCGGCGAGGATCAGCGCCCGCTCGCTGGCGATCATGTCGGGCGTGGCCTCGAGCAGCCGGGTGGCGGTGGATGTGATGGCCATCCGGTCCACGGAGTCGAGCAGCGGGGTGATGAGAGTCGTGTCCATCATCGACTCGATCATCAGTTCGGTCTGCCAGAGAACCGTCTTGAAGGTGTAGGCCAGGTAGGCGCGGGCCATCGTCTGCGCGTCGAGCGCCATCTCCTCCATCGTGCCGAGGGAACTGAGACCGCCGATCTGCTGTCCCGCGAGCACGTCTGCCGCGTAGACGGCCGCGGTCCGGTGCAGGTAGAGGTCGTTGTCGATCGGATAGGTCGCTGCCCATTCGTGCACGAATTCATAGAAACGAGCGAAATCGTCGCTTCCCGACTCCTCGAGCACCCGGCGAGTATCACTCTCGATTCCGTTGACGAGGTTTCGCATCGCGTTCGTGGCCACTGGCTGCTGAGGACCGAACTGATCCCGGCCGCGACCCGTCTCGAAATAGTCCTCCATCATGACGGCCAGTACCCACCCGTCCACGAACGAGATCAGCGGATCCGGGTGATGGGTGGCGGTCTGTATCGCCGGGATCGCGTTCGCCTTCCACGCGAGAGCGTTTCGACGCACATCCGGGTCCGACGCGGCCTTGATGATGCTGTCCGCCGCGACCTCGACGGTGGCCATGATCCGGCCACCCGTGTGATCGGCCCCGATGCGCACCCGCCGCGACGGCAGGTCGGCCGTGCCGAACGCGGCCTGTGCGGTGGACGTAGTCGGCGCCTTGGTGCTGCATGAGGCCAGGATCGGAAGCATGCCGGCCAGCAGCACGGGTGCAGGAAGAAACGAGAGGAACGAGCGCGAGCGCGGAAAGCGGATTCGATACATCTTCTTCCTCCCCGAGAGGGCTCGCGATCGGAGGTTCAATCTTCTCCCCGAAGACAGGTGGCGCCACCAATGTACAATACTGGCTCGGACGAGAGGAGGAAGGCGACGGGCCCTGCCTGGAGCCACTGCACTCCGGATCCTGAAGCGGAGGCGCGACCGGTGTCTCTGGCAACCGCGTGGGATCGAGGATAGGGTTCGTCATTCTTGCGGCGTGAACCGGGAAGCGACGGATGGAGGTATCGTGACCACCAAGGGCATCGTGACAGCGGTGTTGGTTCTGCTGTTCGTGTGGGGCGGCTTCGCCCTGTTCGTGGCGACGGCGGTGCGCAAAGAGAGAAGCAAGCAGGGGAGGGACTCGTGAAGGGAGTATGTTTACTGGCTGCACTGCTGGCCGCGACATCTCTTTGCGCACCGCCGTCGCCACGAACAGGGCGAAGCCGCCCCACACGAACAGCAGAACCAACACCGCTGT
>JARRPS010000320.1:0-5029 GCA_037382625.1 Gemmatimonadota bacterium
ACGGCGGCGAGAACTTTTCTCCCTCGAACGAGGGTGTGGGTGCCGGCTACGTCCCCGATCCCTACCCGGAGTACGGACAGTGCGTCCACAAGATCGCGGAGATCTGGGTCGAGTGGGACAATTTGAACGCGTTGATGCAGCTCGGCCACTTGCCGCCGGAACCAATGACGGACTGATCCATGCGCCGGCGGCGTGCTCGAGAGACTGCATTGCACGCGGCGGCGAATCCTCTCGAGCGAACTCTTCTCTTCCGGTCCGCTCCCATGGCCTGCCGGAAACGCCCTGTCTTGAGTACCGTTGTCCGGGTACGACTCCGACGGAGGCCCGAATGGTTGTGACCGTCCGAATCCCGACACCGCTACGCGAGTGCTGCGCGGGCGCGACCGAGCTGCCGATCGAGGCCTCGAGCGTCGCCGAGGTGCTCTCGGTGCTCGAGCGCGACTATCCCATGCTGCACGTCCGGGTCTGCGACGAGACCGGCGCCATCCGGCGCCACGTCAACGTGTTCGTGAACCGGTCGCACGTCCGCGACCTCGACGGCCTGTCATCGGAGCTCGAGTCGGGCGATGTGCTCACGATCATGCAGGCGGTATCGGGAGGCTGAGATGGCGGATCGGGTGCTGTTGTGCATAGGCACGAAGAAGGGATTGTTCGTCGCGGAAACCACCGCCGGGCGGGAACGCTTCGACCTCCGCGGGCCGTTCGGGCCCGGCGTCGAAGTCTTCGCCGCTCTGCTCGATCGGCGCGAATCGCCCCGGCTCTATGCCTCGAGCTGCAACCCGTTCTTCGGGATGAAAGTGCTCCGTTCCGACGATCTCGGACACGAGTTCGTCGAAACGGCTTCCGCGCCCGCGTTTCCGAAGGACGACGGGCGCGCGGTCGCCAACATCTGGGCGCTCGCGGCCGGCGCGGCCGACGGCGAGCTCTGGTGCGGAGTGGAGCCGGCCGCACTCTTTCGCAGCCGTGACGGTGGGGAAAGCTGGGTGAAGGTGACCGGGATCAGCGACCACGAACACGCCCGCTCCTGGCAACCCGGGAACGGGGGGCTCTGCCTCCATACGGTCCTTCCCGACGGGGACCGGCTGCACGTCGGGATCTCGACCGGGGGCCACTACCTGAGCGAGGACGGCGGCGAGAGCTTTTCTCCCTCGAACGAGGGTGTGGGTGCCGGCTACGTCCCCGATCCCTACCCGGAGTACGGACAGTGCGTCCACAAGATCGCGGGTCACCCGGCTGTCCCCGGGCGTCTCTACATGCAGAATCACGGGGGCTGGGAAGACCGCCCGGGGATCGGCGTCCTGCGTAGCGACGATCACGGCAGCTCCTGGCACTCGATCGCGGAAGGTTTACCCTCGGACTTCGGCTTTCCTCTCGTTGTGCACCCTGAGGACCCGGATGTCCTCTACGTCGTTCCGCTCGAGCCGATGACTCGCACCTGTCCCGGCGGGGCGCCGGCCGTATGGCGAAGCGAGAACGGAGGATCGAGCTGGGTCCGCCTGGACCGCGGATTTCCGGACCGGGACACCTATCTTACGGTGCTTCGGGACGCCATGGACATCGACGACCTCGCCAGGCCCGCTCTGTACATGGGGACCACGACGGGACAGCTCTGGGTGGGACGCGACGGCGGTGACGAGTGGAATTGCCCGTTCGACTCGCTTCCGCCGATCAACTGCGTGAAGGTCGCGGTCGTCTGATCAGCTGGCCACGTCTGGATCGCGCGACGCACCTGTGGTGATCTAGGCGGACCCGGGCTCGATGATGGCCTTCGTGATTCGCATCGCTTCTACATCGGCCAGCGCGCGGTTCGCCTGTTCGAGCGAGTAGCGACCGCCGATGATGTCGGACAGGGGCAGTCTGGCCCGGTGGCGGGCCAGCGTACGCACCACTGTCCGCGGATGTCCGCGTGCTTGCGGTTGACATCCAGGTGCGGGTTGAGCGGAGTCGTGCCCGTATCGGTGTAGTGACCTGCGATGACGCAGGTTCCTCCGTCGCGCAGCAGATCGAGTCCTTCCGCGACGGCCGACGGCTGGCCCGCGACCTCGATGACAACGTCCACGCCCCGGCCCCCGGTGAGTTCCCGAACGCGCGCGGCTCGTTCGGCCGGAGCATCCCCCGACACTGACAGAACCACGTCCGCACCGAGCCGGCGCGCGAGATCCAGCCGGTCCCGCGGATCGCCAATGTTGATGACGAGCGCCGCGCCTCCGATGGCCGCCATCGCTACGGTTGACAGCCCTACCGGTCCGGATCCCAGCACCAGCACGGTGTCTCCGATTCTCATCCCGCTGCGCTGGACAGCGGCGAATCCGGCGAGAGGTCCTTCGTCCGCCGAATACGAAATTCCGTACACCCGGCGGCTCGCGCAGCGGTTCGGCTGTCCGGCCACGAGGCAGAACCAGCAGGCGTGGCAGGTCTCGTGCACGTCGTAGAACGTTACGAGTACTCCGGGTTCGAGAGTTCGACCTGCGAAGTCGCGGACTTCGCCACCCGTCTCCAGGATGCGGCCGACGCTGACGTGACCGGGGATGATCGGGTAGGGAACTCCGGACAGACGCCCATGACTGAGGTGAACGTCGGTCCCGCACACCTCGCTGGCGACCGTCTGGAGCAGGATGGATCCCGGCTCGATCTCGGGGTCCTCGATCTCGCGGATCTCGACGGGCTGGTGCGGCGCCACCATGACCGCTGCACGAATCGGCATGTCGCCCATGCTGCATGATCGGCGTCCGACTGTCAAAAGGAAGAAACGGGGCGGCTCTCATTGAACCGCCCCGCTCTGTTACTCGATGTGGAGTCGACCGACTTCAGTCGAGCTCCATCAACAGCAGCTGGCCGTCCTCCACGCACTCCGGGCATTCGCCCGTGTCCTCGAACGTGTCGTGCGCCTGAACGTCCAGCAGCCAGGCGCCCGGACCGAACCACTCGGAGGCATCGATGATCCCGCTCGTCTCCCAGCAGTCGTCCGCGCCTGGCGAGCAGTCGCCGCCGTTCACCTCGGCAACCTTCAACCCGGCCGTGTTCGTCAGGCCACCACCCGGTAACGCCTGGAACTTCCAGATCGCCGGCGGACGAGCGCCCGCCGACGGCTCCCACGGACCGTTGGCCGGGTCTTCCTGCAGCATCACGACGCCGGCTTCATTCATGTCGCCATTGTCCGGCGAGGCCCAGCCGCTGGCGGGGCCGGTCGAACGCTCGACGAGCGTCAGATAGACTGTCCCGGCCGGATCCTGCGGATCGGTCCACGAAAGACGATAGATCGATCCCCAGTCATCCCAGAAGGCACCGGAGGAATTCGTCAGGTCGTCGTCGCCCGTGTCGTAGAAGTAGATTGCCGGTTCGCCACGATCGGCGAGTCGATCGATGAAGCCGTCCTCGAGGCGCGCGAAGCTGAAGTGCGGATTGACGTCCACCCAGTCCTGGGTGCCGTTGGGGTCGAGAGCCACGCTCTCCGGAACCGGAGTCCAGTCACCCATGATCGTCTGGCCCGGAACGAGCTCGCCGACGTTGAGGGCGTCGGGCGAGTTGAAGACGTAGAGCTGGCCGTTCCCGCGCAGGGCACCGTTCGAGTTCTGCGCCACATACATGTACAATTCGGAGTTGGAGCCGTTGTCGGGATCGGGATCCGGGCTGCTGCCACTCGTTCCGTTGTCGTCGAAGTTGACGAGCACGACGCTGCCCTGGAAGCCGGGCACCGAGATCTGGTTCTCGTGGGCGTAGTAGCCAAGCCAAGGCATCTCCGTGACGTTGCCCTGACGGTCGATGGCGAGCTGGACGCCTGCGCCATCTTCCTCCCCGGTAAAGAACGCGCCCTGCGGAAATCCGTCCCGCGCATCCATCCACTCGGCCGAGCAGAGGCGGCTGTAACCCTCCGAGCCGTCGATCACGTACTCGTGCTCGACGATCTTCCGCGAGTGCGTGTCGATGAGGAATTTGGAGACGCGCGAGTTGCCCGCGGAGGAGCTGATCTCGTGGTTCATGTAAAGGCTCATGTACCGGCCGCCGAACGCACCGAGGCCGTCCGGGATCCCGACCAGCACCTCGCCGCCCGGCATGGTCTCGCCGGCGTTGGCGATCGGCGTCAAGTCGCCCGACACGAGCAGGTCGAGTTTCGCTTCCTTGCTCGTGATGAAAGTGTCCTTGTTCTTCTTGAGGAGTGCTGTCGATTCCTGCGCCGTCGTGGGGAGTTCCGTCTTCTCCTCGCACGCCGTGGCGGAGAGCAACAGCCCGACGAGGCCGGCGAGTGCGACGCTTCGCTTCATGGTTCCTCCGGATCTGAACGTGAACTGCCTGGCCGCTGTCGGAGGATGGGAGGAGCAGGTAATCGATCTACCGGCGGCGTGTAACGGTCAGGAATGGGATCGTTTTCCAGTTCGTAACGCCGGGCGCATTCCGGGCGCCGGAGCGGGCTTCACACTGCTCGGAATATTGACCACCTTGTAGGCACCGACGTTACCCGATCGAAATCGAGGGATATTCTGAAGCTGCAATACTGGAGTGCCGGGAAGCTCGCGTCGGTCGTCGCGTTGATCGTGGTTGGAGCCGTGGTGACGACGGCGGGCCTCGACGCGCTCGTGCTGGAAAAGACCTACCGGGTCGACGAGGAGCGGGCTTCCGTATTCGTGTCCTACGAGCGGCATCCCGAGTGCGGGGCCGTATATGAGCTGGTGACGCTCGAAGACCTCGAAGCCGGGGCCACGGTATCCGGAGATCCTTCGGCCTGCGAATACCGCAACCTTCTGTTCAGCGTTCTTCTGGTCCTCGTGGTAATGGCGGCGATCGGGATCCTGATCTGGATGCTCTGGGTGCGGCTCGCGGCGAAGGAGGCGGATGCGCGGACGCCCGGTCCGTCGGGAGGCCGGGCGTCCTGAGCCTATGATCGGCCGGTCCCGGCCCGGGTGAGCGTTGCGCGCCTTTCCCGTGCCTACTTCCCCGCCGCGGCCTCCCGCAGCAGGCTGCGAGCGATCACGAGCCGCTGGATCTGGTTCGTGCCCTCGTAGATCTGCGTGATCTTCGCATCCCGCATGTA
>JARRPS010000321.1:0-3868 GCA_037382625.1 Gemmatimonadota bacterium
CGTGCCATCGAGGGCGCGAACGGGTTCGCCCAGGTCTTTCCCGAGCACAAGTTCCACATCGTCGACGTCCTCCAGTCCGAGGGCCACATCGTGGGCATGACCGGCGACGGGGTGAACGACGCGCCGGCGCTCAAGGAGGCGGACGCAGGCATCGCCGTGTCCGGCGCCACCGACGCGGCGCGGGCCGCCGCGGACATCGTGCTCGTCACCCCCGGGCTCTCGGTCATCATCGACGCCATCAAGGAGAGCCGGAAGATCTTCCAGCGCATGACCAGCTACGCCATCTACCGGATCGCGGAGACGATCCGGGTGCTGCTGTTCATGACGCTGTCGATTCTCGTCTTCAACTTCTATCCGGTCACCGCGGTGATGATCGTGCTGCTCGCGCTGCTGAACGACGGCGCGATCCTCTCCATCGCCTACGACCGGGTGCGCTATTCCGACGAGCCCGAGACGTGGGAGATGCGCAACGTGCTGGGGGTGGCGACAGTGCTCGGCCTCGTCGGGGTCGTGGCCTCGTTCTGCCTCTTCTACATCGGGGAGCGGGTGCTCGGCATGAGCCGGGAGGCGATCCAGCCCCTGATGTACCTCAAGCTCTCCGTGGCCGGCCACCTCACGATCTTCCTGACGCGCACGCGTGGACCGTTCTGGTCCATCCGGCCGGCGCCGATCCTGTTCGCCGCCGTTCTCACGACCCAGGTCATCGCCACGCTGATCGCGGTCTACGGCGTCCTGATGCCGGCGTTGGGCTGGCCCCTGGCGCTGCTCGTCTGGGGCTATGCGATCGCGTGGTTCCTGCTCACCGACCGGATCAAGTTGGGCGCCTACCGCCTGCTCGAGGCGCGACCCTCGGGCCTTCTGGGACGACACGGGCGCGGCGATGGGGACGCGAAGAAGGCGGCCTGAGCGGGGCGCGCTGCCTGAGCGAGTGGAGGGAGTGCCTTCAATCCCGGCGAAGCCCTAGCCCCGCTCCGCCACGATCGCCTCGAGCCGCCGCCGGGCCTCCTCGACCCGAGGCTGGAGCTCCGGGTCCGCGTTCTCCCACAACGAGATGAACTCGGCGTAGAGCGGCGCGGCCGCCTCCGAGTTGCCGGCTTCCTCCTCGAGGCGAGCGAGCCGCTCGAGCGACGAGGCCAGGTACCATAAATGGGAGGGGAACAGCGCCAGCCAGTGGGAGCGCTCGAGGAAGCGCCGGTAGTAGACGCGCGCCGAGTCGGCCTGCCCGCCCGCGTCGAACGCGCGGGCCAGGTTCACGAGAGGCTGGATCTCCTGCGGGCGTGATGAGCTCTGCCGGAACTCGGCGATCGCCTCGTCGGTCCTCCCCTCGCCGAGCGCGATCTCGCCGCGGACGCCATGCACCTGGTAGCGCAGCCCGCGCTGATGGTCGGCGGGCGTCGTGCGCTCGAACTCCTCGAGAAGACTCCGGGCGGTCGCCGGGTCGCCGAGCACGGCGTAGCCGCCCGCGACGTCGAGATACGGACGCGCGACGGGGTCGATCTCCTCGAGCGGGTAGCGTGCGCGCACCGCGTCCAGAACGGCGGGTCCGCGTTCGCCGCGCGCCAGCGCCTCGGCCACCATCCCCGTGCCGAGCGCCCGCAGCGCCTCGACGTCGGAGCCGTTCTCCTCGGAGAGCTCGGCGGCCTGCTGCCAGTACCGGTCGGCCTCGGCGAGCCGGCCGCGGACGGCGACAATCGCCGCCAGCCACTGGGTCGTCTGGGAGAGCAGGAAGCTGCTGCCGGCGACCTCGTCCCGGACTCGCCGGATCGTCTCTTCCGCCGGGGCAAATTCGCGGCGCGCGGCGAGCGCCATCGCACGGTGCCAGTCGCCGAAAGGCGGCGCCACCTCGTCGAGTCGAGTGGTGGCGCTGTCCACCATCGCCCATTTCTCGGCGGTAGTCCCCACCTGGGCAATATTCATCAAAGGAATCGCGGCGCCCGCCGAGTCGAGGGAGACCGCCCGGCGATACAACGCGAGCGCGGTCTCGAGGTCGCCAAGTATTCGGTACGCCTCGGCCAGGTTGTTGACCGGGGGCATGAGGCCGGAGTCCGCCTCGATCGTGGCCTCGAGATACGGGATCGCCTGGCGCGGCTCGTTCGTGACGCCCAGAAAATACTGGGTCGCGACCGCGTTGCGCTCGCCCTCGGTGAGCCGGTCCCGCAGCTCGAACGCCCGCGTCCGCGCCTGCATGACGCGGCCGGGCTCCATGTTGTAGTTGCCGAGCGCGATTCCCAGGCCGTACCAGGCAATGGCGAACGTCGAGTCCAGGGCGATCGCCTGCTCCAACAGCGCGACCTTCCTCTGCACGTCCGCCTCCGGGAGTCGTCGCGACTCCGAGTAGGCGCGCAGAGCCTCCAGGTTCGAGGTCGTCACATGCGCGAGCGGGGGGCTCGCGGCGATCGAGCGCAGCGGGTCGCCGATACGCTCCCGCATGTGGTCGGCCAGCCCGTCGATCGCGTCGAGCAGCCGCGTGGAGTCCCGCGCGGTCTCGCGGTGGGAGACGAGGATGTCGCCGGACTCCGCCGCCGACAGGCGCGCCGTGAGCACGTAGCCACCACCGACCCGCCCGACCTCGCCCGTCACGATCGCCGGAATCCCCTCGCGTTCGGCAATCTCGTACGCGAGGTCTTCCGTGACCGGCGTGCTTGCCGGGCGCTGCATGCGCTCGAGCGCGGCGCTCACGAACGCGCGGTCGGCGAGCTCGACCGCCGAGGACTGCGACAGGTCCACCCGCAGGGCTTCGGTCACCACGTCACCGAGCGTCGGGTCCTCGGTCGAGTTCTCGAAGTCGGCCAGCAGGATGCGCCCGCGGTCCGCATGACGAGCCACGCCGCCGTCCCGATCCCGAGCAGGGTGAACGCCGCGGCCCCACCGAGCAGTGCGTTGCGCCAGTTGAAGAGGTGGCGGCGACGGCGGCCTTCCGGCGTGCCTTCCATCGTCCCGTCCGCCGTCGCGCCGTCCGTCCCGTCCCGGCCCCGCCAGCCGCGCTGCACGAACGCGGTGACCAGGACGATCGGGAGACCGATGGCGAGGAGGACGAAGGACGCCCGCATCACCCAGGCGGGAATGCCCACGGTGGAGTTCAGGGTGTCCACGACCTGGAGCACCAGCCACGATGCGCCCAGGTAAAGACCCAGGATCTGCCACATCGACCGGTCGTGGATCTCCTGAAGCAGGTTTTTCATCGGACGAAGGTGGGGCGGGCGAGAGGGAGCGGCAAGAAAGGCGGGGCGGGAAGGGAAGGAGGTCCGGGCGCTCGAGATGTTCGACGACGCGTACGCCCGGGGCTGGCAGCTGATCAATCACGCGAACGGCGACGCCGCGATCGATCAGCTGATCCGGGCCGCTTGCGCGCGGTATGAAGGATACCTCACCGCACAGTTCCGGAGCAGGTACTGGTGAGCGGCGACCTTCGAAACCGGTTGCGATTTGGGTGTCCCCCCGATCGGGCAGACTGGGAAGCTCCTGGCGACTGCTTCGCGCTGGAGTCGCCAGGACGCCGGGAGGCCATTCAACCCCACGGGCGACAGCGCGTATGACCCGCAGGAAAGTCAGTACCGCGCCACCGCTTCCAGGCTCAACGGTTCGCCATCGGGTAGCGGGACGTCCTCCCACTTCTCCGTTTTGATCAGGCCACCGACAGCGGCTCCGAGGACCATTCCGGAAAGCGTTGAAAGGAACACGATTCCGGCGTCCTCCAACGGCTCGGCCGCTCCGCTGAACCAGTTGTCGGGGTCGACGTCAGCGGTGGAGTTCTGCGCGATGATCAGACCAGCAGTGATTCCGATTACCGTGCCGATCAGTGTTCCTCGCACCCAGTGTCCCTTCTTGCCGCGACTGATCTCCAGCGTGGCGAGATCCGACAGCGGGA
>JARRPS010000322.1:0-2780 GCA_037382625.1 Gemmatimonadota bacterium
CAGGTCGCCGGCCGGGCCGGACGCGGAACTCGACCCGGCGAGGTGCTGGTTCAGACCTCCCGACCGTCACACTTCGCGATTCGGAGTGCTCTCCAGCACGACTACGAGGAATTCGCCGAGCGTGAACTGTCGGACCGCGAGGAGCCCGGATACCCTCCCCACCTGCGGCTCGCCAATCTCGTGGTCAGCGGGAGCGATGAAGACGAGGTCGAGAGCGCGGCGTTGGCGCTGGGAGATTGGCTGGAAGGACTGGTTTCGGCACGACCTGAGCTGGCGGGCACCGGCCTGCTGGGGCCTGCTCCCTGCCCGATCGACCGCCTCCGCGGACGCTGGCGTTGGCACATTTTGATCAAGCAGGTGCATGCCGGCCATCTGGGTGCAATCCTCCGCTTCACGGCCACGCATGCGCCGGTGCCCGGAAAGGTCCGGCTGGAAATCGACCGGGATCCGGAGAATCTCCTCTAGGGCTCCCGAAGCTCGAACCGGACCAGCAGCGAATCGGGCGGCGGCTTCACCCGCAACGTGTCGGCGGGCAGCAGCCCCGCGATCCTGGCGGTCAGCCAGACGGCGAGAACCTGTCCGCCTCCCTCGTTGATTCCCGTCAGCCGGTACCGCCCCGCCGTTCGTCCCGGCCGACCTTCGACCCACTCGATCACCGGCACGCGGATTCTCCAGGCTCGGATGATCCAGGCCCCCGTGGGAAGTTTCGTGAACTCGACCTGGCCGCCGAGCCGCTCCGTGTTCACCGGTACGTCCAGGTTGACGTAGGAGTAGTCCAGCCTTCGCAGCTCCGAGGTCGTCGGATCCAGCCACATGACACCCTCGATGTCCGGGAGCCGGCTTTGCGGAAGCGCCTCGAACTCCAGACCGAGCAGCCCGGCTCGATCCATTCCGCCCCGGACGAGGCGGAAGCAGTGCCGGCGGACGAAGGTCTCGGAAAGCAGGACATCCGCATCGGGTGCGTAGTAGGCGACGCGACCCTCCGGCTCCTGGACAAACCCCCCGAACACCAGGTCGCGGGCCGGGATGGAGCGGAACGGGTGTCGACCGTAGAACCGGACCTCCTCCAGCACGGCCTCCGAGAGCGGACGTCCCCGTTCGTCGAGCGCGTGGCTGTGCATTACCGCATCGAACCTGAAATACGGCTGCTGCCCCGTCCAGGAGGTGGCCGTGAGCGCCTTGCGAGCCTCGTCCCACACGCTCTGCAGCTGAACGCCTTCGTCGGGAAGCAACTCGCAGCGTGCGCGCTCGTTCACCGTGATCCGCTGAAGACGAATCGGAATCGGCTCGACCCGGAACCGGTGCACCAGCGTCTGTCCCGTTTCGAGACGGAGCCAGGGCGACACCGTACCCACGTACCCGATCCGGTCGGTCCGCAACCGGTATCTGCCGGACGCCGGAGCCGCGAGACGGTAGCCTCCGTCATCCCGGGTGAGCGTGCGCGCCACGGCGGCTTCGGACGAGTCCTCGAGCACGACGAAAGCGCCCGCGATCGGTGCGCCCGAGCCGTCCTCGACGATTCCCGTGATCGCCTGCGCCTGCGCCGGCGCCGCGCGGAGGGCCAGACTCGCGACCAGCAGTCCGATCGCGACGAGGGCGACTCGAACCGCCGCCCCGACTCGCTTCATCCCGTGGCGCCCGCCCACCGCACTCCCAGTCCGGGCTCGGAACCGAGCCGGAGATACGACTCCTCGAGCCCGGGTCCCTCGAACGGGTCCTCGGCGAGAAGGACGGCGCCATCCAGATCCAGCCGATCGGCGAGGGGCGCCAGGTGCGCGGCCGCAGCAATGCCGAGGGTACTCTCCAGCATGCACCCGAACATGACTTCCAGCCCGCACGAACGAGCTGTGTGAACGGTCCGCACGGCTTCGCGAACTCCGCCGCATTTCGTCAGCTTGATGTTGACTCCGTCGACCAGGCCCATCAGAGCGGGAACATCGGAGGCGGCAATACAGGACTCGTCCGCGAAGATGGGCAGTGGCGAGCGCTCGCGGACCCACTTCCACTCATCGGGTCTGCCCGGACGAAGCGGCTGCTCGACCATTTCGACTCCGAGATCGGCCAGCATCCTGATGTTCTCGACCGCCTCGTCAGGGCTCCAGGCCGCGTTGGCATCCACCTGAAGCCGCTTCGAGGAATCGGCGGCGCGAATGGCCTCCACCATCTGCCGGTCCCGGTCGGTGCCGAGCTTGATCTTCAAGAGCGGCCACCCCACGGCATCCGCGGCCCGCCGGGCCATGGTCTCCGGCTCATCGATTCCGATCGTCAGGGAACTCTGCGGCGTATCGGAGGGATCCAGGCCGAGCAGCTTCCAGATCGGAAGCCCCGCGCGTTTCCCGAACAGGTCGTGAAGGGCGGCCGACGCCGCGGCATGGGCCGCCGCGTTTCCGGGAACCGCTTCGCGCAGTCGCGCCTCGATCGATTCGAGGCGATCGGGGTCGGGGAGACCGGCGAGCACCGGCCGCATCCGGCCCAGGGCGGCTTCCACGGTCTCCGCGGACTCGCCGTAGTACGGGGAAGGATCCGCCTCCCCCCAGCCCTCCTCGCCATCGAATTCGATCCGTGCCCAGACACGCTCGATCCGGTCCTGTACCGAACGGCTGATCCGGAACGGGACCGCGGCCTGCAGCGACAGGCGTTCCCAACTTAGCTTCATCGCTCTCCCTCCTCGGGAAGATCCGGGTGGTCGGAGTGCACGGCCGCGTACCGGGGTGGAGCTGTTCCGGTCGCGGCTTCCACCAGCGCACGCAAGTGCGTGTCGACATTGATGCCCAGCGAAG
>JARRPS010000323.1:0-2774 GCA_037382625.1 Gemmatimonadota bacterium
ATCCGGAGCACGGCCGGGAGCAGCTCCGTGCCGTCACCGGTCGCGACGGCGTCCAGGATCGCATCCGATACGCCAAACGCGAAATAGGCGTCGAGCTGGTCCGGATAGTACGAGAAAATAGAGTCGGAGCCGTCGAACACCTCGCCGATCGTGAACGCTTCCGGGTGATTGTCCCTGATGTAGTCGCCGTACTCACGGAGCATCTCGTGCGTGCGGGGCGCGTGTCCCGCCTGTCCGTCGGCTCCTTCCATCAGGTGCCACACGGCGTCGAGACGCAGTCCGTCGGCGCCCATGTCGTCGAGCCAGAAGGAGGCGACCCGCTTCATTTCCTCCCGAACGGCACTCGACTCCCAGTTGAGATCAGGCATGCGATGGGAGAAGAACCCATAGTAGTATTCGTCCCGGACCGGGGAACGACGCCAGTTGTTGTCGCCCCACTCGTTGTTCGGGCCGGGCTCATCCGACCAGCGGAACCACTCCCGATACGGAGACTCGGGGTACAGCAGCGCGTACTTGAAGTAGGGGTGCTCGCTGGAGACGTGATTGATCACCATGTCCACGAGCACCCGGATGCCCCTGCGGTGCGCTTCCTCGACGAGGCGCCGGAAGTCGTCGTTGGTCCCATAGCGGGGATCGACGCGGTAGTAGTCGGTGACGTCGTAACCGTGGTAGCTGGGAGAGGCGGCGATCGGCATCAGCCAGATGCAGTTCGCACCGAGATCGGATCGGGAGTCCGGATCGCCGTCGTTGATGTAGTCGAGCCGATCGGTCAGGCCTGACAGATCCCCGTGACCGTCACCATCGCTGTCCTGGAAGGAGCGGACGAAGACCTCGTAGCAGGTGCCGCCGCTTCGCCAGTCAGCGAGATCGGATACCTGCGCCCGGGCGTCGGCGTCCGCGAACAGCAGGAGAACGCACAGCGCGACGAGCCGCCAACGTCTCACAATGGTACTCTCCTCTCCCTCATCACTCGCTCTCGTTCCGGCCGAACATGAAAGCCAGGTCGTCGTCGATCCGTGCGCGCCAGGAGGACTCGTTGTGGTCGGCGCCCTCGTATTCGCGGATCACGAAATCCGTCCCCTCGATCCGTCCCTGCGCGAGCAGCCACTCCCGGACGACCTCGTGCGGCGGTCCGTAGTCGGCGTCCAGCCCCCGGGTGCCGTACGCGAAGAAGTACCGGGCGCTAGCGGGCGGCTCCAGTCCAGCCTCAATGTCCCGCACCACGAAGGGGACCGTGTCCGGATTCGCCGATGTTTCCATACCCCTCAGATAGCGCCCTGCGATCGACTCGGACAGCGCGAAGTGGGTGGACTCGCAGCCGCAGGAGCCGAACACATCGGGGTGGTGCGTTACGAGATAGAAGGAGAGCAGGCCGCCCATCGAAGACCCCATCACGGCCGTTTTCTCGGGTCCCGTGAGGGCGCGGAACTCCCTCTCGACGCGGGGCATCAACTCCTCGATCAGGAAACGGGCATAGTCCGGTGCCCCATGCCAGGGGGAATACTCCCGCCCTCTCGCGTCCGTGCTCCAGACCCCGACGACGATGACGGGTGGGATCACCCCCCTTTCCACGAGGCGCATCACCGCCTCGTCCACGCCCCAATCGACGCCCGTGTTGGCGATGCGCGGATCGAACAGGTTCTGTCCGTCGCTCATGTAGAGGACCGGATAGCGCCGCTCCGGATTCTGATCGTAGCCGGGAGGAAGCCAGATCTCGACGTGGCGATCCAGCTCGAGGACTTTGGACGGGAAGTCGGGCCAGTAGACGAGCGTGCCGAGGACACCGGAGCCCTTCCAGTCCGCCATGTACGCCTCGTTGTCCTTCCGGAAATCACCGATCTCGTGCGTGGCCTCGACATTCCCGTCGACCAGCAGACTGTGGTTCGGCATGACCATTCCGGAGGGCCCCAAGGCCTCCCGGTCCCATGCGCCGAGAGTGAACTTGTATTCCAGCTCGGTGCCCGGCGGGACGGTGAGGCGAGCGGAGCGATGGATGTCGTCACCTTCCATGGCGAGTCCGGCCGGATTCCAGGGCCCGAGCTCCGGGATGTTGCCGGACACGTAGAGGGTGCCCGTTCCCTCGGGGACGGTGGCCGACAGCGTGACTTCGCAGCACGCCCGCGAAGACGCGCTGTCGGAGGAGTCAGCGCCGGCGCAGGCGGCCAGGCCGAGCAGAGCGAACGCTGTGTGGGTGAATCGCATACGGAACCTTCGGGGACCCTTGGAAACAGTCGGCGGGCCCAGAAGCCGTCAATCGCTACCGATGAAAGGTGAGGTGCGAGAACAGACGCGACAATAGCGGCCGGACAGTGAGATGATCACTGCCCGGCCGATTCCGAAGGTGTCAGGGGGTGTCCCCTCACTCCACGACGAACTCTTTCACCATTCCCCGATCCGCGTAGGCCTCCGAAATCCACGCGTAGTTGCCCGGCTCGAGGTCGAGACTGAGGTAGCCGGAATGCCCCGCCTCGAGCTGCTCGAACCCGCCCACGAACGTCGCCGGGGCCGGGGCCTTCATGCCATCGATCCAGCTCATCCAGGGAACGACCGCTCCGAGATCGGTCTCGTCCGTGACCCGCAGCAGATGAACGTCGTGCTTCAGCAGGCCTTCCGGCGCCTGGATCACACGCACGCGGATCGTGTGCGCTCCGGCCACCACCCGGTCTGGTGCTTCGATCACGTAGTTCGCGAGGGTGACCTCGAAATCGGCTTCGGGTTCGGCGGCGCCTGTCGTGACGTTCGTCACGGTCAGGCCGGAGATCATCCCGAGCGCC
>JARRPS010000324.1:0-2771 GCA_037382625.1 Gemmatimonadota bacterium
CGCCGGAGATCAAGGTTTCGGTATCGAGCCCCGGGTCGTGGATAAGCTGACTCGCGAGATCAGTCAGGTTCAGGAGGCCGGGGTCAGCCTCGGACTCGTCGTCGGCGGCGGAAACATCGTCCGGGGCGCGGTGGCGAGTGAACAGGGGATGGATCGCGTCTCGGCGGACTATATGGGGATGCTGGCTACGGTCATCAATGCCCTCGCGCTGCAGGACGCGCTTGAGCGAGCCGGCGTCGAGACCCGGGTAATGACGGCGATTCGCATGGAGGAGCTCGCGGAGCCGTACATCCGTCGTCGGGCGCTGCGTCACCTCGAAAAAGGCCGCGTCGTGATCTTCGCCGGCGGGACAGGAAACCCGTATTTCTCGACCGACACGGCCGCCGTGCTCCGTGCAATCGAGATGGACGCCGACGTGATCCTCAAGGCGACGAAGGTGGATGGCGTATATTCCGACGACCCGATGGTCAACCCGAATGCCGAATTCCTGCCCGACCTCACCTACCGGGATGTGATCAACAATGAGCTGCAGGTCATGGACGCCGCGGCGATGTCCCTCTGCCGCGAGAACGACCTGCCCGTCATCGTTTTGAACGTGCGCAACCCGGGCGCGATTCTCTCGGCGCTGCGCGGGGAGAGAATCGGGACCCTCGTAACCTGAGAGGTGCACTTCATGCAAGTTCCAGCCCTCAAGGAAGCCTCGACCCAGATGGACAGAAACATCGAGGCGATTCAGCGTGAATTCGCAGGTGTACGGACCGGTAAAGCGTCTCCGGCCCTCCTGGACGCGGTACAGGTCGAGGCGTACGAGTCTCGGATGCCGCTCAACCAGACCGCGACGATCACGGCTCCCGACCCGCACATGCTGGTCGTGCAGCCCTGGGATGCGAATCTGGTCGGAGCGGTGGCGAAGGCGATCCAGTCAGCGGACCTCGGACTCAATCCTTCCGTCGATGGGAACCTGGTGCGGGTGAGCATCCCACCGCTGACCGAAGAGCGGCGTCGGGAAATGGTCAAGGTGCTTCACAAGTACGCGGAAGAGGGCCGGGTCGCCGTCCGCCACGCCAGACACAAGGCGAAGTCGGATATCGAGCGCCAGATCAAGGAAGGCGAACTCGGCGAAGACGCAGGCCGGCGCGAGCTGGATGCGCTGCAGAAGCTGACCGATGAGCACATCGCGAGGATCGACGAGCTCCTCCTGCACCGTGAAGCCGAGATCATGGAGGTTTGAGGTGAAGGTACCTCTTCCGGGCCAGCGTGACCTGAAGAAAGCCCTGCGCATTTACGTGGCGGGTCGGAACCGCGCGTGGACGGCGGATGAAAAGCGGGCTGCGGCCGGCACCGAGGTCCTGGTTGACGCGCCCGATGCGGATCCGGCCGGAATGGAGGACCGGGAGCCGCAGATCGGCGTTCCGGTTCCCGAAACGCTTCAATTTCACCGGGGTCCGGGCACGTGGAGGGGCGAGATCCCCGGCGGTCGTCGGACACGGACGAGGCGACGACGGTTGAGCGGGACCTGATTCCGGATCTTCTGCCCTCTCTTCCGGCGCTGCTGTCTCCCGGAACGCACCTGCTCGTCGCATACTCCGGGGGAATTGACTCCACGGGGCTCCTGCACCTGCTGACCCGCCTCGCGCCCGCTACCGATCTCCGGCTCAGTGCCGCGCACTTCGATCACGGGATCGGCATCCGTTCGGCAGATGTAGCGGCGCGCTGTGCACGGGTCTGCGAACATCTCGGCGTTTCGTTCCATTCCGGTCGATCTCCCCGACCTCTCGCGGCTCGCCACGCGGAACTTCGCGAAGCGCGCTATCGGTTCCTGATCGGTACCGCTCGCGAGATCGGCGCCGACTTGATCGCCACCGCGCACCAGGCCGACGACCAGGCAGAAACGGTCCTGTTGCGAGTCCTTCGAGGCACCGGTCCCCGGGGACTCGCAGGCATCCCGGCCCGGCGAGGGTCGATCGTCCGTCCGCTTCTCGGCGTCCGTCGCGCGGCGATTCTCGCATGGCTCGATCGGGAAGGGATCGATTACGAAGCGGATCCCGCCAATCTCGATCCGCGCTGGGCACGCGCCCGAGTCCGACACCACCTGATGCCGTCCCTGGCGGCTGCGCTCGGTCGCGACCCGGTTCCTTTGCTGCTCGACATCTCTGCTGCCGCCTCCGAGGTCGACCGACTGCTGACCCGAGCGGGCGCCGCCCTTCTCGATCGATCGCGAACGACAGTGCCCGGGACGGCCGGGCTCGAGGACTCGGAAGATGGGGCGCTCCGAACCGAGGAGTTCTTCCGTCTCGAGACGTGGCGCGAGGCGTCCGGACTGGAGCAGGCCGAAGCCCTGCGAGTGTGGGCGCGACGGAGGGGCATCGTGCTCCCGGGAGGAGGAACCCGTTCGGCGATCGAGTTTATCATGCGGGGCCGCAGCGGAGGGTACACCGAGCCGACTCGCGGTCTCCGGGTCTCGCGTTCTTTCGGGAGGATGATTCTCGCCACCGGCGCGGAGGGTGCGTTCGACTCGGCGTCCCGGGTCGAAGAGCTGCCGGTAAGCCATGGAAACGGTGCGGCGAGGCTCTCGATTCGAGGTCGATCGCTCGAAGTGCGCTGGCAATCGGGTTCCGTGCTCGCGGACTCGGCGTACCCGACGACGCGGGTCGGGTCGATGCGCGTTGCTCTTGCCGTGGGCCGGGAGCATTATCCACTCTTGCTGCGGACCTGGCGACCGGGTGATCGAGTCACGACGTCGGCAGGGACACGGAAACTGAAGAAGCTGT
>JARRPS010000325.1:0-2751 GCA_037382625.1 Gemmatimonadota bacterium
GGTGATCGCCGCCTGGGCGATCCTCAGTGGGATCTTCCAGATTCTGGCCGGCTGGGAAATCCGCAAGGAAGTCGAGGGTGAGTGGGTCCTGTTCGTCGGTGGCGTGCTGGCCATCATCTTCGGCCTGATCCTCTTCTTCCGGCCCGGCGCGGGCGCGCTCAGTGTCGTCTGGCTGATCGGGACCTTCATGATCCTGTTCGGCATCCTGCAGATCATTCTCTCCTTCAAGCTGAAGGGTCTGCAGGGACGCGTGAAGGACGCACGGGAAGCGGTGGAAGAGAGGATCAACCAGTAAGCGTATTTTCTTCTCGCAGGTACGCCATACGGGGCGGGACGGCGATCGGCGGCCCGCCCCGTTCGCGTCAGCGGAACTTGTTCCGCAGATGCAGGAATCCCAGCACCGGGTCGGAGAGCGTCGACGGGAGCAGGACATCGTGCGCTCGGAGCATCAGCTCTTCCACGAATTCCATTGCGTCCCGCAGCGAGACGACGTAGTGAGTCTCCGTCTTTCGGCTCGTGCCGACTCCGAACGCGACGAGCCGGACCTGGCGAACCGGACGACTCGCTTCGAGCCGGACCTCCGCCCGTTCTGACAGCGCTTCCGCGGTCGCTTCGAGCTCGGTGTCACAGCAGATACCGATCCGATTGAGACCCATGCGGAGTGCCTCGGGCGAACGTATGGCACGGTTCAGGTGTGCCCGCCCCTCCTTGACCTCCCCGATGATCACGTCGATGGCGTCCTGCGGGACTCCGAGCAGTTCGTGGGTATCGATGGGGCGCAGGATCCTCCCGTCGGCATCGGGTGCGCCCATCTTCACGTCCGGCCAACGGACCGCGATGATGTCGAGGTCTGTCAGCGTGCGGTAACCGCCCGCCTCTTCCGGAACGACTACCGGAACCTCGTCCAGGACCAGGTACCCGTTCAGCCGCAGATAGGCTTTCACAAGCGCGGCACCGGAATTCACAGGATCCACTCCTCTCGCGCCCGTGCGCCTTCGAGGTGCATCAGATGGTTACCGGGCGATGGTTGAGAACCTGCTCCCAGGAACCGCCACTGACGATATCGAGAATGTTCGGGTCCGAAAGGAAGTTGTGCGGAAATCCGAGATCGACGCGGCTGACTTCTTCCAGTCGAAGCGCTTGATCGGAATCGAGCTCTACATCTAGGGCGCCGAGATTGTCGCGGAGCTGGCTGAGGTTTCGCGCCCCCACCAGGGGAACGATGACTCCCTCCTGCTGACGGATCCAGGCAATGGCCACCTGCGAAGGCGTGCAGCCGATCTCCTCGGCGACCGATACGACGACTTCGGCGATCTCGAGATTACGTTCGCGACGGGCCGCCCCCTCTTTCGCCCGGCCTTCCTCGGGCTGGCGCCCGCGACTGTACTTTCCGGTCAGGACGCCCGCGCCCAGGACGCTCCAGGGGGTGACCCCCAGATCCAGCGCCCGCGCCATTGGCAGCAGGTCGGCCTCCGCCGTCCGATCGATGAGCGAGTATCGGATCTGCAGGCCCACGAAGGGCGACCACCCGCGAAGATCCGCTATCGCATTGGCCCGGGAAACGATCCAGGCCGGGGTGTCGGAGATCCCTACGTAGAGCACCTTTCCGGAGGAGACGAGATCGTCGAGGCCCCGCAGCACCTCTTCGATCCGGGTGGTGAAGTCCCAGGCATGCACCCAGTACAGGTCTATATAGTCGGTTCCAAGGCGCTCGAGGCTCGCCTCGCAGGCCTGCATCATGTTCTTCCGGTGATTGCCGCTGAAGTTCGGATCCTCACGGCGAGTCCAGAGCGTGTACTTCGTGGCGACAACCCAGTGATCCCGGTCCGAGGCGATGAACTCTCCTACGAAACGCTCACTGGTGCCTTCGGTATACCGGTTCGCGGTGTCCAGGAAGTTTCCACCTGCCTCCGCGAAGGCGTCGAACATGCGCCTCGACTCGGGCATCGAGGCGCCCCAGCCCCACTCCTCACCGAAAGTCATGGTGCCCAGCGCCAGCTCGGACACTCTCAGGCCACTGCGACCCAGCAAGCGGTATTTCATGGTCCGAACCCTGCCTCTCCCTGTATGATGTGCAGTGTGCGCGGACATCGGTCGATCTTCGGCGCCGCTCCATGCATCGTACAGATCACCCGTTGCAGGGCCAAGTGCGCCCGGACGGATCCGGATTCCGGCTGAGCCCTCGCAGGACTCCAGTGGTCAGGACACCCAGTGCTGCCAGCTGGACGAGGTGAAAGAGGCCATTGTTGTCGAAGGGGACCCCGGCGATCGAGAGACGGGCCGAACTCTGTTGCACGGCCGCCGCTCCGAGGTTCAGTCCGACGCCGAGGGTCATCAAGCCCGCGCCGGGAACGCGTTTCCGGACCGCCGCATCCGCGAATAGTCCGAGCGCGGCCAGCATCGCGATCCCCTCATAGGCCACGAACACCAGAAAGCTTCCTGATCCCAGACGAGTCACCAGGAAGAACCCGAATCCGATCGCGAGCATCCACGGAAGCGAACGTCGCGCTGCCGATTCTCCGAAGTCATCCCGAACCGCTCCGACCAGGAACAACGCTACGACCAGCCCGAGGAACAAATACCGCGGCTGCCAGAGAAGATCCGTGGTGCGCTCGGACAGTTCGAAACCATGGGCGATCGCACCCAGCAGCGAGGCCGCCGCGAGCAGTCCAAGGAGCCAGGCCCAGAGATCCGCCTTCCAGGGATCTGCCTCCCGCCGCCGCCGGACGGCGCCCAGTGCGACGATCGAGA
>JARRPS010000326.1:0-2743 GCA_037382625.1 Gemmatimonadota bacterium
GAAGCCCCGGGGATCGAATCCGACGCAGAGGACATTCGGGAAAGAACATCGTCGTAGTCGTCGGGAGTCGGGTCTTCGAGACTCCAGTCGGTCAGCAGAGACTCGATCTGCTCCCGCAGCGCCAGGTCGCTTCGACTGGATGTCGCTCCGTCAGCCGCTTGCGCGTGTCTGGCCAGCTTGGAGAGAAGACGGAGCATCAGACGTGAAATGTCATTGGCTTCGTCTTCTGCAGCCACCTGAATCAGCTTCAGCACGATATCGACGTCGAGCGCTCCAGCCAGATCGCGCAGCAGAGACGTCGGAATGCCTTCGTCACCACGAAGGGAGAGCACGGTGCGTAGCGTTCGCCGATCCAGTCGTCGAAGAACATCCGAAAAGCGGTGTGCCAGATCGGCGGACTCGAGAGGATCAGCTTCGCCGAGACGGGTCGAGATGCCCTGGATATGAGCCCTGATCCGGAGTTCGAATTCGGGATTGTCCGCGCGGGCTTCGATGGCCGCCGCCACTTCGGAGGGAGGGTAAGGACGCTCCCGCTCAACATCCGGAATGCCGAGGGCGGCCTTGGCAAAGGCCGACCAGAGGCGTTGATTCTCCTCAGGATCCCGGGGTGTGGATTCGTCGGCTGGAAGGGCGGAGCGAGTCCGCACACTCCGATGAATTCGAATCTTCGGAAGGGCACTCAGGGCTGCCTCGTCTTCGTGCCCGAGCGGACGGCCCGTGCTTGCAGGATCGGAAGCCAGGAAGCCCAGAATCGCCGCGATTTCCTGCGACGTGACGCCTTCTGCAAGGTCGAGCGCTCCGACCTCGTGTGTCGCCAGTCGCTCGGCGAAAGCCGCCAGCAGGGGATGTTCGAGCCCGGTGGTTATGCCTCCGAGTCGGCGGGTCAAACGAACGACCGGCCGGATTTCCACGATCAGGTGCGTTCCCGCTGATACGATGGAGAGAGTGCCGCGGTAGTTTCGACGTCCCGAGTTTCTTGAAACGAAAGAACTTGCGGCTTCGTGCACTCTCGGATGGTCTGTCCCGTAGACACAGGCGCGCTTGAGTCCCGCGGCCAGCTCGATGAGCAAGTCGCTGAGCTCTCCCGCCAGCGACGGGGAGGCATTCTCCAACGCGGCGATCCGTTCTCCCATGGTGCCGCTGAAAAAGCAAGAACCATGCAGCACTCGCGGCCGGTCCCCGTATCGTCGTCCGGCCGATATCTTACTTCATGAGCGATTCCAAAGACGTCATCGTCGTCGGCGCCGGTGCAATCGGAGCGAGCGTCGCCTATCACGCTTCCCTGGCCGGGGCCCGGGTCACGGTGGTCGAAAAGGAGCCGCGCCCCGCTCTTCACCAGAGTGGCCGGAACAGTGGGGTGGTTCACGCCGGCTACAACTTGAAGCCCGGGACGAGGAAGGCCGAGTTCTGCGTCGACGGCAGCCGCCGGCTCAGGGCATGGTGCCTCGAGCGACGGGTTCCACTGGAGCAGGGCGGAATCCTCGTGGTCGCGGCGGGGGAGCACGAGATTCCGACTCTCGAGGAGTTGCAGCGCCGCTCCGATGCGAACGGGGTCGAGGCCCGGATCGTCGATGCCGGAGGCATCAGGAGCATCGAGCCGCACGCCGTCGGCGTGGCCGCTCTCCATGCTCCCGAGGGCGCGAGTTTCGATTCGGAGGCGTTCGTCCGCAGTCTGCTCGACGAAGCAGAGTCGCGAGGAACGGAGCTTCAATACGGCGTTCGGGTCGCTGCGATGGTGGACGGCGCAGGCGCCGCCCGGGTTCGGACAGACGATGGTGTGCTGGAGGCGGCGGTAGCTGTGAATTGCGCCGGCCTACAAGCGGACCGCGTTGCCGGCGGCGTCGCGAGCGATGTGCGCGTGATTCCGTTTCGCGGATTCTACGCCGAACTCGTCCCCGAACGGGAGCACCTGGTTCGGAGCCACGTGTATCGAGCGCCGGACCTCAACTATCCATTTCTCGGCGTGCACGCGTCCCGAAGAACGGACGGGCGCATCTTGCTCGGTCCGGGCGCGATGCTGGCTCCGGGACGTGAATCGTACGGACTCTTCGGGATCAACGGAGCCGATCTGGCGGGAACCGTCGCCTGGCCGGGATTCAGGGCCATGTTTCGAGATCCGCGATTCCGTCGGCTGGCTGTACGCGAGGTCCGCAAGAACTTTCGACTGGGCGACATCTGGAAGGAAGCGGTGCAGCTGCTGCCAGAATTGCGACCGGCAGATCTCGCCCGCTCATTCGCCGGGAATCGTGCCCAGCTGATCCGGCGCGACGGCAGTCTCGTGGATGATTTCCTCGTGCGTGAAACGAAGAACTGTGTCCACGTTCTCAACGCGGTATCACCGGGGCTCACGGGAAGTCTGCCGTTTGGCGAGTGGGTCGCGAGTCTCGCGCTGAAGAGGATCGAGACCGCGCCGGCCTGACGCTTTCAGCACTCCGCGGTGGCGTCCCGGATCCCGGTCCTGCACGGAGCGGGACCGCCGCATATCTTCCGGCCTCGATTGCAGAGCCGGTCGACTTCACTCGGGTAATCAGGGGACCATGACCAAGCGCGCTTTGATAACCGGAATCACCGGGCAGGACGGCTCTTATCTCGCCGATTTCCTGCTCGACAAGGGCTACGAGGTCCATGGGACGGTGCGCCGCTCTTCGGTCGAGAAGTTCGAGCGCATTCAGCACATCCGTGAGCGTGTGACACTTCACCAGATGGATCTGCTCGATCAGCTGTCCATCATCACCGTACTGGA
>JARRPS010000327.1:0-5183 GCA_037382625.1 Gemmatimonadota bacterium
TGCCGGTCCGGTCAAACGGACCTCGCGTCTGCCGCCGTCCGGCACCCGGACCTCGTCGATCCGGATTTCGAGATCGTCGCCACCTCGAACGCGCAAGGTGACTTCCGGTCCGGCTGCCCCGGACGCCATGAGGGCGAAGACCGAGGCCATCGAGCCGCTGCCGCAGGCCAGAGTCTCTGCTTCCACGCCTCGTTCGAAGGTGCGAATCGCTCCCGACGTCGGATCCGAGAGCGTCACCAGGTTCACGTTCGCTCCCTCCGGCCCCAGAGTCTCCAGGCTGCGGAGAGGTCGGCAGATCTCCTCGATCGGACCCTCGGGGAGCGCGTCGAGAGGAACGACCAGGTGCGGAACGCCGATCTGAACCAGCCACCCGTCCGTCGGCCCGTGGGGCCCTCCGACCTCGAAGGGTCCGCGCAGTCCCACCGCTATCCGGTAGTCCAGCGTGACGCGATCTCCGTCGACCCGGGCTCCGATTTCGCCGGCCGGTGTCTCGAGCACGAATCCACCGGGGTCACCGAGGCCTTCATCGGCTGCATAACGGACCGCGCACCGGCTTCCGTTCCCACACGTCGAAAACTCGGACCCGTCGGGATTGAAGAACCGGACACGGATTCCACCGGGTCGCGGGTAAACGAGAATCAACCCGTCCGTTCCGACCCCGGATCGTCGTGAGGAAACGAGGCGTGCGAGATCCGGGGCGTCCGCATCGGATCTCGCGTCCCCGCGGGCGACCACGAAGTCGTTTCCCGCCCCCGAATACTTGGCGAACTCGAACATGGGGGGAAGATGATCACCGGCCGCTCGGCGAGGCAACGTCGCCCTCGCCCACCCGGTGAGTTGAGAATCCGTTCAACTCGGACGCCACGCTGTCGGCATGGTCGAGATCAGGGGCGTGACGAAAGGATACCGTCGGGGCTTCCGGCCCCGGCTTGCGGCTCTCGATTCTCTGGACCTGCACGTCGAGCGGGGCACGACGCTGGCGGTCGTCGGACCGAACGGCGCCGGTAAGAGCACCCTTTTCGGCGTGCTCGCCGGGCTGATCCGCCCGGACGAAGGGTCGATACGGATCGATGGGCGCATCCCGGGCGTTCGAGTCCGCGCCGGGGGCATCGGCTTCCTTCCCGACCGGGTGCGGTTTCCAGAAGAGAGACGCGTCGCGGAGGTGCTCCGGAGGCTGGCGATTCTCGACGGATGCCCGCTCCGGGAGCTCTCGAGCCGGGTGGACCGCGCACTCGAACTGACGGGCCTCGCCGCACGGGGAAGTTCCCGGTGCAGAAGCCTCTCTCATGGGCTGCGTCAGCGACTGGGCCTGGCTCAACTGCTGCTACAACCGCGATCCCTGCTTCTCCTCGACGAGCCGCTCGCCGGCCTCGATCCGCTGTGGCGAGCCCGTTTCCGTGAACTGATCGCGCGGCTCCGCACCGAAGTTCCGGACCTTACGATACTGCTGTCGTCCCACGAACTGGGCGAGGTGATCCGTATCGCTGATCGGGTCGCGGTGATCCGGGCGGGACAGGTGGCCGAGTCGTTCGAGATCGAAGACGGGATCGCTCCCGTGGAGGCGAGGGTCCTGAAGATCCTCGAGCGGGATCGAGTCGGATGAGAAGTCTGGCACTGCTGCTGCCTCGCCTCGTTCTCGATCGCGCACCGAGAGCCATCATCGCGACGGCGATCGTCCTCGCCCTGACCGAGCCTCTGCTCGTGCGGCGAGCGTCCGAGGCAACCGCCGGATTTCGAGATGGGCTCTCCGTCGGCGTCGCCTCCGGAGCTTCGCCGGTGATTCCGATCCTGGCGCTGCTGTTCGCGATTGCCGCCGCCTGGCTGGCCGAGGGCGTGGTATCCGAGCTGAAGCGGGACGGAAGCGGACCGCTCGCCCTGACGAGGCCCGTATCTCGAAGCGGATATTTCCTCGCCCGATGGCTGTCTGGCTTTGTCTGCATGGCCGCCGCGGCCCAGGTCGTCCTCCTGGTGCTGAACGCTTCGGCGAATCTCTCCGATATCCCGGTAACGGGATTGTCGCCGGTCGGGGCGGTGGGCGCGGTCGCGGTCTCGTGGCTGTGGGTGGGCTCGGTCGTCCTGGTTTTCTCGTCCCTGCTCCAGCGCGGCGAGGCATTCGCGGGTGCGTTCCTGCTCGTGATGCCGATCACGCTGGTCTCGGTCCTGCCTCCCGGGGGTGTCACTGCCCGGATCGCGTCCCTGCTCCCTTCGAAAACGGTGCTCGACGTGTCGAGGGCCTTCCTTGCCGGCGAGCCCGTGATGGGCGGCCACCTCCTTCGAATCGTCGTGTGGGGTTCCGCCTCGCTCGCCCTGGGCCTTCTGCTGGCCGTCCGCCGGGAGTGGACGACCTCGGGCTGATCTGGCGCGCCGGGCACTCGGAATGCGGCCTGCACGTTCTCGAAGGCCCCTGAGCGAGTGGGGGCCAGAAACACAGAGGCCGCGGACCCCGAAGGAGCCCACGGCCTCTGGTTCGACCTGACTCGACGCGGTGCCTCACGGCTCCGCGAGCCAGACGCGCACCTGCCATCGATAGACGGCAAGCGCGGGACACGCAGTTCGTTCCCTAGCGGATCCCGCCGAGGCGACCGCTTGCCCGTGTCGAGCCAGGCTCGATTCTACAGTCAGACACTGGATCACCTCCTCTCAAGAGAGAAAACATTCAACGGTCTGGATCATCTTCTCCGCGCCGGCACCTCGTTCCTCGTCCACCGAGAGCCTATCTTCCAGGACCGGGGCGGAAGTCCGGTCTGGTCCCACGCAACGAAGAGTCAGGAGAAAGCCGTTGAGTCACAGCGAGTTGCCCGCTCCCCTCGACCTGGACGATCGCAAGGAGAGTGCGGTTCGCCGCCTCGGCGCCCACTTCGCCGAGGACCACCTCACGGTGGAGGAGTTCGAGGCTTCGGTGGACCGGGTCTATTCGGCCGCGACGGCGCGAGAGGTAGAGAGCGTCTTCGAGAGCCTGCCCGCGCTGCGTCGAGCGGCGGTCCCCGCGCAGGTGCGACAGACCGCCCTGGTGAACCGGGCCCGACCGGAAGACGTACCGGAACGCGGGTTCCAGGTGGCCGTGATGTCGGGTGCCGAGAAGAAGGGGGCCTGGATTCCGGCGCGCCGTTTCACCACCGTCGCGCTGATGGGCGGCGCAGGCCTGGATCTGCGCGAGGCCCAGTTCGGACCCGGCGTCACGGAGATCGTGATCGTTGCCGTCATGGGCGGTGTAGAAGTGATCGTGCCACCGGGCCTGGCCGTGGAAACCCACGGGATCGGAATCATGGGCGGGTTCGAGGCTTTCGACCAGGCATCGGCGGACCCGGACCCCGAGGCGCCGCGACTGATCATTCGAGGCCTCGCCGTGATGGGCGGCGTGGAGGTCACCGTGCGACTCCCCGGCGAATCGGCCCGTGACGCGAAACGCCGCAGAAGGGATGCGAGGAAGGCTCTTAGAAGCTCCAAATAGAGCCGAAATCGCGGGCCGTATCCGGGCCTCCGGATTCGCTTGACACTCGGTCCCGGCGCGGGGTATCCTCCTCGTCCCGGTTCGCGGGCGCCGGCGGTTCCGGCGGAACACTTCGAAGATTCTGGAGGCCGGCATGTCAGAGATTCCCGACGGGCTGAAGTACACGGAAGAGCACGAGTACGTGCGAGATACGGATACCGAGAACGAGTTTTTCGTAGGTGTCACCGACTATGCGCAGGGCGAGCTCGGCGACGTGGTGTTCGTGGAGTTGCCAGCCGTCGGCGACACCTTCGGTCGAATGGACGTCTTCGGAACGATCGAAGCGGTCAAAGCCGTTTCGGATCTGTTCAGCCCGCTCACAGGCGAGATCGTGGGGATCAACGAGGCGCTCGCGGAAGATCCGGCGCTCGTGAACTCGGATCCCTACGGCGAAGGCTGGATGGTCCGCATCCGCGCGACCGACCCATCCGAGATCGACGGGCTCCTGTCCGCGGCCGACTACGCAGAGCACGTCGACGCATGACGCGATCCAGGCGGCGACGGACCGAGGTCCGTCCGCCGCCCTTCACGAACGGCAGGTAAACATGTCATTCGTTCCGCACAGTGACGCCGATCGGCGCGACATGCTCGCGAGGATCGGCGTTTCGAGCATCAGGGAGCTGTATTCGGACATCCCGGGCTCTCTCGTCCGGGATGGGCTCCCGGAGATGCCGGACGCGCTATCCGAATGGGAAACCGTGAAGGCGATCCAGGAACTGGCCGATCGCAATCACTCGCTGATCTGTTTCGCGGGTGCAGGGCAGTACGATCACTTCGTGCCGGCTGCCGTGGATCACCTCGTACGGCGAAGCGAGTTCTACACGGCCTACACGCCCTATCAGCCGGAGGTGTCGCAGGGCACGCTCCAGGTGATCTACGAGTTCCAGACGATGGTCTGCGAGCTCACCGGACTGGACGTCGCGAACGCGTCGATGTACGACGGTCCGTCTGCCGCCGCGGAGGCGGCGGTGATGGCCCGTGCCGTCACCCGCCGGGACCGGGTGCTGGCAGCCGCTTCGCTGCACCCGCATTACCGGAAGGTGACCGAGACCTACCTGCACGGGCAGGGGTCGGAGCTGCAGACGGTGCCGATCGACGAGCGCGGGCTCGTGGATCGTGATGCTCTCGCCGAAGCGCTCGGAGACGATGTCGCCTGCGTCATCGTCCAGTATCCCAACTTCTTCGGTGTGATCGAGGAGCTCGAGCCTCTCGCGGAGATCGTGGCGGAAGCCGGTGCTCTCCTGGTCGTGGCGGCCGATCCTGTCGCGCTCGCGCTGCTGCGTCCGCCGGGCGTGTGCGGCGCCGACATCGTGATCGCCGAGGGGCAGCCGTTCGGGAATCCACTCAGTTTCGGCGGGCCGGTCGTGGGACTCTTCGCGGCGAAGCAGAAGTACGTACGCAAGATGCCCGGAAGGATAGTCGGTGCCACGGAGGATGTGGAGGGCCGTCGAGGTTACGTTCTGACGCTCCAGACGCGCGAACAGCAGATCCGCCGGGACAAGGCGACCAGCAACATCTGTACGAACCAGGGGCTGAACGCCCTGGCGGCCACGATCCACCTCGCGCTGCTGGGCCGCCATGGTCTGCGCAAGGTGGCCGAGGTGTCGACGCAAAACGCCCACTACGCTCGATCCCGACTGGAGGGGATCGCCGGCGTGGAACTTCTCTACCCCGATTCGCCCTTCGTGCGTGA
>JARRPS010000328.1:0-5965 GCA_037382625.1 Gemmatimonadota bacterium
CTCGTAGCTCAGCTTGGTTAGAGCGCACGCCTGATAAGCGTGAGGTCGGTGGTTCAAATCCACCCGGGCCCATCATTGGAAGTAACGAAACCGCTTGAGGTTATGGCCTCGGGCGGCTCTGTTGTTGGCCCCTGGCGAGGCCACTACTGTCGATTACTACTGTCGATTCAACCGCCCGCGGCGCCCCTCAGCACCCTCCGTTCGGCGAGCGCCGCCCGCATCGATTCCTCGTCCGCCGACTGGTAACACTTGAGAATCGTCTGTGGGACCTTCCAGCCCCCGAGCTGTGACAGGTCCTTCAACGAGGCTCCCCTGAGCTCGGTGGCGAACTTCAGGCGGAGGCCGTGCCAGCCGAGACCGGAGACGCGCTCCAGGTTGGCCAGTTTCTCCATCCGCTTCCACCAGTCGCGCGTGAGGTGCTTCGAGCACGGGAGTTCAGCATCCTCAGGGCTCGGGAGCAGCCAGGCTCGCCAATTGCTGGCGCATTCAGGAGCACAATGTCGCCGATAACCGCGAGATTCACTGTTGAATCGGAAAATTCGACCGATTGAACTTGCTGTTCAAACGTGATCACGGCTGAACCCTGAACGCCATCAGCCGGGAATGACTTCCACATTCGCAATACGACTGCCGCCAGGAGGGTCCGGATTCGTTGCCGAGTCACCTCCGCAGGAGGCGACTATCGAACACAGGATGATACCGGCGAGCTCCCTCATTCACTGCTTCCTCCGCAAGCAGTGAAGTCCGATTCGAAGATCCGGTAGCCGCGAACCTTGTAAGCAGCAAGCTGTGTTACAAATAGCTGCACTAACACTTGAATTGAGTGACGCCCAGGTCAATTCGTGCTGCAAGAACCGAAATTTCGACGTCTATGGATCCATTCAGTGTCGATGGGTCACTATTCTGGAGTTCAGCGGTGATTCTGAATATTGGAGTTCTACTGCTCAGTCTCTGGACCTCGAGGACTGGGCCCATATCAGAGCATGAGTGCCACCCCAGGTGAAAGAGCCGGATCCGAGAATCGTTCCGCTATTCGAAATATCGACTGCCATACCGTAGGAACCGCCTGGGTTGGGAAGCTCAATTCTGGTGTCCGCATCCCAGAGCACCGGTTGAGTCACACCTCCCGCGTCGACCCAACCCACAACTTGACCGCGATTGTTGATGGCGCGAGCCTCGCTCGTCTCGTTGGCCACGCCAAGATCGGTCAGGGTCCCAGCGGTCCAGAGGAAAGCATGCTGCTCACCAGAAGGTGCCACATATGCACCGACTATCTGGCCGGCGTCATTGATCCCAAATGCCTGCCCTGGTGCGTTGGTCAACTGCACGAGGGATCCATTCTTCCAGAGGGCAGGCCTGCCGCTGGGTGTCTGCCCGACAACGTGGCCTGATCCATTGATGTCAGTGGCAATCTCGAGACCGGCGATGGGCATTACGTCACCGCGCTGCCAGATCACCCCGCGGTAGGTGCCGCTGATATCCGTGCTGAAGCCAACTGCAACACCGGCGTTGTTGATCGCGAGCGCCTCAGAGAACTGACCACCAAGCGTTGGAAGCTCTGTGAACACGCCGTTGTCCCAAAGTACCGCGTGAAACGAGGATCCAACCGTCATCGCGCTGCCGACGACCTGCCCGTGTTCATTGATATCCGTCGCCTGCGACGAGCCGCCGCCCCAGGCACCCAATCCTGTCGTTTTGCCGCCTGCCCAGAGAAATGCCTCAACGGATACACTTGCCCCTTTGCTCCAACCGACGGCGCTCCCCGCCTCGTTTATGCCACCGGGCCAGCTATAGCAGTATTGAGGCGCTGCACAGACCGGGTCCAAAGTCCCAAGATCAATCACGGCGTAAGTGTCCTCACCCGTGGCTGAGGGCTGGAATCTCGCGTCTGTATCAAGGCCCAGCGTTCGCTCTGAATTGCAGGCCGTGAGCGCCAGGACAAGGACTGAGCCGATGAGTCCTAGGCGAGTGTAGAGAAGTCCGTCTTCGATCCAGATCCGCCAGCCGGCCATAATCACCTCCTGTGACGCGGAATGGCAGCAAGGAACGGTCCAGAAGGGTAAATGGCCGGAATGACCTAATTACTGCGAGGCAAAGCATGATCTGGAGCAATGCTCAGCGGTTAGGAATGACCGTCACGCAGAGTCTCAAACAACCTTGCCCGATCAGGAACGCAACCCTGTCGAGAAAGATCGGCGAAGCCGCCGAACTCACGCCTCGTCGGCGTGCGCTGAGGCGCCTTCCGCGTCCAAGCACATGGTTGGAACCACAATCCCGCCATCTGCCGATGCTCCGGTGAACTCGTTTCGCTCGCTGCCCCAGTACCAGTAGTGAGCGGCGAGATAGCAGCAGAGCAGGGCGTCCAATCGGTCCTCATTCGCCTTCAAGGCCTTTCCCCGAAGACTCTGTGGGTCGGTCGTGAACAGGGCGTTGACCGCCTTTCCTGCGACGAGTCTTGGTTTGCCGTCCGATAGCTTGGTCTCAAGCAAAGCAGCGAAGCTTCGCTGCCCTTGTCGGCGAGCCTCGACTCTACCCTTCTTGTATTTGACGATCCTATCGAGCCCGAAGAGCACAACGTGGGCAGGGTGTGGATAGACCTCGAAGAACCAACGCGCCGGCCGGCGCTCGAAGGTGCGGTATTCGCGCAGCGGAAAGAGAGCGATTCGAATCGGACACCCCGCCGGAGACGTGAGGGGCACTGCCGCGGGTCAAGCCGGAACGGCCGCGAGATATCCGTGCACCAGCTGGATCGCGATCGTCCCTTCTCCGACGGCCGCGGCCACCCGCTTCACGGAGCCGGAACGGACATCCCCCGCCGCGAACCCGGCCGAGAGGTCCGTCCCCGTCAGTATGTAACCCCGCTCGTCGCGCGCTACGACGTCGGCCAGCCATTCGGTGCGCGGCTCGCCGCCAATCATCACGAAGAGTCCGGCAACGGGAAGACACTCGGTGGACCCGGATGCGCGGTCCCGTACGACGATTCCCTCGAGCCGGCCGTCTCCATCCGCTCCCACGACCTCGGAGGAGAGCCGCACCCGCACGTTCGGCGCGTGGTCCAACTCCGTGATCAGATACTCCGACATGCTCGACGCGAGAGACCGTCCGCGCGCGAGGAGGGTCACGGAGCGCGCGTGCCGCGCGAGGTGCACGGCCGCCTGACCCGCGGAGTTTCCGGCACCCACGACGGCGACCGGTTCGCCCGTCATTGCCCTCGCCTCGCTCCCGGCCGCGCCGTAGAAGACGCCGTTTCCCAGTCGGGCCTCGAGCTCGGGGACCTCCAGGCGCCGCCAGTCGATCCCGGTTGCGAGTACGACCACGCGAGCGGTCACCTCGCGTCCGTCCTCCAACGCCACCACGTGGGATCCCTCGGACGGCCGAAGGGCCACGGCCTGCTGCGCGAACACCATGTTGGCCCCGAACAGCCAGGCCTGCTCACAGGCCCGGTACGCCAGGTCCCGACCGCCGATGCCCCACGTGAAACCGGGAAAGTTGCGAATGTGCATACTGGCGCCGGCCTGGCCGCCGGAGACGTTCTTCTCGAGGACGACCGTCCGCAGTCCCTCGGACGCAGCGTGCACGGCGGCCGCCAGGCCGGCCGGCCCCGCCCCGACGATCGCCACGTCATGCACGCCCGGCTCCAGTCGCGTGCCGCCGCCGAACGCCTCGATCAGCTCCGCGTTCCGCGGGTCGACGAAGACCCGCCCGTCGTGTCGTACGACGACCGGCAGGCTCGAACTGTCCTGACCGGATTCCGTGAGGAGTTTTTCTCCTTCCGTCGACGTCGGGGAGTAGCATCCGAACGGGGTATTCATGCGCGTGAACAGATCCCGGATCTCGTGGGTGCGCGTGCCGTGCTCAGGTCCGATGACGCGGAACATCTCGAACTCCGGTTCGCGCGTCGCGGCCCAGGATGAGAGGAACTCGCTCACGGCGGGGTACAGTCCCTGCATCGGGATCCAAGGCTTGACGAGATGGAAGTCGATCTGCCCGAGGGTCATCGCGGACACCGTCGGATTGTTCGTCGAGTAGTCCCGTTCCACGAGAAGGATTCGCTTCGCCGTGGGAACGAGGGCACGCGCCCGGGCGAGAAGATCAACCCCCGTGGTGCCGGGCAGATCGCGGTCGACGATGATCAGCGCCACCGGCGCCGCCCGCTCCGCGAGCTCGGCCAGGTCCGACAGCGCCGCGTCCGCCTCCCGCGCGCACCGGATCTCGCAGTCGGTTCCGAAGCGGCGCGCGAGATCCCGCTCGAGCGTGTCGAGGAGCGGCTCGTCGGCGGCCACGAGAAAGAGGATGGGCTTCGCGTCGCCGGCGGGCTCTCCCTTCGCCCGCTCCGGATTCATTCCGTCTTTCACGGCCGGCCTCCTCGCGTCGTTGCGTCATTCCCAGTCACGCAGGTGGAGGAGGGCGGTGTCAAGGTGCACGACGCGGTCGCCGGTCCGGAACGGAGGGCGGCGATTCACTCCTGCTTCTGCGTCTCCGTCTGCGTGTTCGCGCCCATATTCAGTTCGCCGTTCACGATCCCACCTTCCTGTATGGAGATCGTACCGGCCTGGATGTCGGCGTCGATCTGGCAGCCACTCTCGAGCCTCACGGCTCCAGCAGACAGAATCCTGCCCGAAACCTTGCCGCTTGCGACAACTTCTGCCGCTTCGATGTCGCCCAGAACTTCGCCGCTCGCCTCGACGATCACGCGGCCGCCGGTCGAGATGGATCCCTCCACTTTTCCCTGAATGCGGAAGTCGCCCTCCCCCGACACGTCGCCCGTCACGAGAATGCCTTCGCCCAGTACGGAAACCGCTTGAGACCGGGCTTTTCCCCGTCCTCCGTTCCTGCCGTCGATGCGCCCGCCGCCCTCGAGGCGCTCGTCCGTCGTTTTCGATGTTTTCGTCGGGACGCTCAGCATGATCCATTCTCCGTGCCCGATGGTTGGCACGCCGGCACGCCATTCGTGTCCGGCGGGGAGGGGACGAGTATGCAAATTCCGCGCACTTGGAGTCAACGACGGCCTGGCTTTCGTGTGTCCGCCGTTTCGCTGCTGTATCGCCGGTCGCCCGTCGTGCGGTTCCTGTTCCGAATCGAAACTTCTTCCTCGCAGCACGTGGCCATCCGTCTGCGACCGGCCCAGCGAACCGATGTGGCGCTCTCACCAGGCCCGGCTCTACGTTTCCGTTCGTCCTCAGGATGCCGATTCTGCAAACCTCCCATGGAGGCCGTTCATGTGCCGCTGGCTCGCGTACTCGGGAAGCCCGGTGCGGCTTTCGGCGGTCCTTCTCGAACCCTCCCACTCCCTGATCGACCAGAGTCGCAACTCGCAGCTCTCGAAATCGACGACCAACGGCGATGGGTTCGGCGTCGGCTGGTACGGCGGGGAGCGCCGTCCAGAAGACGAACTGCCATCCGTTCTGCTACGGGTCGTGGCTGTGGATGCACAACGGGCGGATCGGCGGCTTTCCGCGGATTCGACGCGACCTCGCCCTCGCGGTCGACCCCTCTCTGTTTGCGCGGATCGAGGGTTCGACGGACTCCGAAGTCTTTTTCTACCTCGCCCTGACCCTCGGTCTCGAGCGCGATCCCCCGCGGGCGGTCGAGCGTGCCGTGGGCCTGATCGAGGAAACGGGTCGGCGGTCCGGCATCGCAAACCCGGTCGAGATGACGGTCGCCACGACCGATGGAACGGCGGTATGGATCTTTCGCTATTCCAGCGACGGGGTCTCGCCGTCGCTGTTCTACAGCACTTCCGTCGAGACGCTGCGACTCCAGCACCCCGGTGTCGAGGTGCTGCACGACCTGTCGGACGAGACCCGGCTGGTCGTATCCGAGCCTCTGGGCAGCCTCGCCGGCCTCTGGAACGAGGTCCCCGAGGCGACATGCGGGATCATCCAGCCTGGCGACGACGAGCTCCGACCGTTCCGGCCGCGGTCGGACTGACGGTCGATCCCCTCGGGCGTCTGGTCATCGCGGA
>JARRPS010000329.1:0-2719 GCA_037382625.1 Gemmatimonadota bacterium
TTCGGTGAGTCGGGGCACTCCGCCCGGCAGCACCGCCAGCAGCAGGTCGGTGGCCCAGCGGGCGAGAAGGAGGCCCGCCAGTCCTCCGATCATGGCCAGGAGAAAGGCCTCGGTCATGAACTGGCGCACGATCCGGCGTCGCCCTCCCCCTACGGCTGCCCGGATCGCGATCTCCTTCTCCCTGGCCGCCGACTGCACGAGGAGCAGGTTGGCCGTGTTCGCGCATGCGATCAGCAGAACGAGGAGCACGGCGGCGAATAGCGCGATCAGCGCCGGACGAACATGCGCCACGATCTCCTGATGCAGCGGCTTGACCATGATCGAGATGTCGCCGCCTCGATGATAATCGAAAGTGGCACGTTGCCACTCGCCGAGGGCCTCTGCTTCACGACGTACGTCCGCCATCGTCGCGCCCGGTGCCAGACGTGCCAGCACCCGACGGTTCGCGTTCGGGCTGTTCCGGGGAAACTCCCAGTATGGGACGGGATCGGTAGCCCAGAGATCGATGTCCGTTGCGACACCGGCATTCACGGGCAACAGAAGCTCGAACCCCGACGGCAGGACACCGATGACGCGGGATTCCAGCCCGTTGATGACCACGGTGTCACCGACGATCTGCGGATTCGATCCGAAGCGACCCTTCCAGAGGCCGTGGCTGAGAATCACTGGCGGCGTCTTGTTGCTCGATTCGCCCTCGAATCCGTCCTCGGGGCCGAAGGTTCGCCCCAGGGCGGCTTCGACTCCGAGCACCTCGAAGAGATTCGAGGACACGGTGGCGACACGGACGACCTCGGGCGCGCCCCCGCCCGTGAGATTCCGCTCGAAGGTCCGGTCGGTGACGGCCACGGATTCGAGCGAAGGCATCCGGGTGCGATAGTCGATCACATCCGGCGGCGGAATCGGGGCGTCGGACCACCCCAGGCTTCCGATGTGGTGACGCAGCATGACCAGTCGGTCGGGCTCGGAATAGGGAAGTGGCCGCAGCAGTACGGATTGGACCACGCTGAACATGGCGGTGTTCGCGCCGATACCGATCGCGAGGGTGAGAACCGTGATCGTCGTGAATCCGGGATGCTTGAGGAGAAAGCGTATCCCGAATCTCACATCCTGCAGGATCCTCGTCATCGCATTCCCTCGATCGTCTCACATCCCGCGGATCCGGCCGCGGGAATCGCGGATCCGGATCTCGTGGGCCGGGTGCGAATGATCCTGCTGCACCGCGGCCTCCGAACCCTGCAGGCGACGATCGGCAGGGTCCGTGCCACCTTTCTTGAATCGAGCGAACCTCTTGTGAATACTGACGTTGCCCCAACGAGGGGTCGGCCGATCGTCCGAATCAGGTGTGCGGTTCCGGGAACCGCTGTCACGGAAACGGACGCGGTGGCGCCCTCGGGCCACCGCGTCCGCGTCGGCGCCGACCGGACCGGACCGACTCAGGCCCGTTCCCGCTCCGGAGCCGAGAACTCGCCGGGAACGGGCTCTACCAGCCGCTCGAACTCGGAATACGGAATCTCGATTGCCGAGCGATGATCCCCCGCGTGGAACGCGATACGTTCCGCCTCGCGCAGTTCCTCATCCACGAAGGTGGTCTGCCCGTAGAGATTCCCGAAGGGCGGCATGGCCCCCAGCTCGCAATCCGGAAAGAGCTCCCCCAGCTCTCCCTCGGTAGCCAGGGTGGCCGCCGCAGCGCCCGTCACCGAGCGAAGTTTCTCGAGATCCAGCCGACGCGTGGCGGGAACCGCGCAGATCGCCGGACGCCCGTCGAGGAGCACCTCCACGGTCTTCGCCCACCTTCGGCCGGGAACGTGACTGGCTGCCGCCTCCTCCTGCGCCGTATAGGCGAGCGGATGGTCGATGACCTCGAAGCTGACCCCCTGCGCTTCCAGGTATTCTTCGATCTTCGCCGCGATCGTCATCTCTCTCCCCCTGTTCAATTCCACGGTTCTCGCAGATTCACGAGCGCGTGGCCTGCCGAAGTTCCCGAAGCACCTGTCCCGCAGCCACGGGTGCCGTGTCCTCGGCGTCCCGTCCACTCAGCGCCTCGAGAACCGGTCGAAGCTCGCCGCGCATTCGCTCGCAGTAATGGTCGCGCAACACGTGATGCGCAGATTGTCGAAACCAGAGGGAATCCGATCGAAGAATCAGTCCCTTCAGCAGTGCAACCATGCCATCGCAGCGCAGCGCGATGATGGCTTCCGCAGCGAGCCACCGCACCCCGAACTCCTTGTCTTCGAGGGCGGCTACGAGCGCCTCGGCCGATCCGGGGCTGGCGATGTAGAGCAGGGCCTCGGCGGCCTCGACGCGCATCGCGGAGCTCTCGTCTCCGAGAGCCTCGACGAGCGCGTCCACGGCCTCTTCCCCGTGGCGGATCAGACACCGCCGGGCCTGCTTTCGGACCAGTCCATCGGGACTGGCAAGCGATTCGATCAGATCGGGGATCTCATCCTCGCACCTCGCCACCTTCGATTCGAATCCAGTCGATTCTGAAGCCATCCGTCCTCCGCGCGGTTGGAATCGTCGCGGGGGTGACGATTCTCCCACTTGTTGCGAGCGTTTCACGCGCGTACGGTAGTCCCGTAAAACTACGCTCGGGCGGGGACAGGCGCACCCTTCCCGAGGGCATTCCGGCGCCGCACAGCAAGCGAGAATCGAATGCAGGAACTGGATGCGGGTTCGTTCTTGAACCAGGCAGTGGACGTGCTTTCGCAGTGGGGACTCA
>JARRPS010000330.1:0-3113 GCA_037382625.1 Gemmatimonadota bacterium
CCGAAGCCCGGATCGTACAGCGTGAGGCTCGTATCACGCACGTGACCGAGGCCGCCGAGACCGTAGCCGAACCATACGCTGCCGTCGGGGAGAGCGACGGGAGGCTGGACGAGCCGATTCCGATCAATGCCGTCGGTGGGGCCCCAGGAGCGGACTTCGCCACCCGGCTGCGCGGGAATCCGGACCAGATGCCCCGTATCTCTGAAGGTGATCCAGAGATTTCCTTCTGGATCCACCGTCATGCCCGAGGCACAACTTCCGTACCGCGAAAGTCCCAACAGCCGGATCTCCGGGGCGTTCCCGACCCGCACTTCCGCTACGCCCTGACAACCGCCGGCGACGCGCACACCGTCTCCCGGCCCGCCGATGGTGTGGTTGATCTCCCTGCTCGGCAGTCCGTCTGCCTGCGTGAGAATACGAAGTCTGCGCGGAGCCAACCGAAGGAGTCCGCCGCCTCGCGTACCGATCCAGATCGCTCCTTTCCGGTCGCGTATGATCTTCGTCACGCTCCGATCATTCGGGGGGCGGGCCTGGTAGAGCACCCGGGCCGTGTATCGGCCGGGATCGATGCGAAGCTGCGCAATGCCGTTCGCTCCCCCGACCCAGATCTCGTCGTCCCCGCCGGTTTCGATTGCCGAAATCATACCCAGCGGTGCCTCCAGCCCCTCGATCCGCAGCCGATCCGCGCGTCCCAGCCGGGGATCGAAGACGGAGACGCCCTCGGGGGTCGAGAACCAGACCCGCCCCCTGTGATCGACCCGCACAGCCGCGGCGGCTACCGGCTTCGATCGGGACGACGTGTCTCGCACCACGGACTCGAGCAGATTCCCGTCGAAACGTGCAAGCCCAGTCCCGGTCGCGATCCAGACGTAGCCTGCCTGATCGACATCTATCGCAAGCATCTGTGACGGCGGCGCACCCTCGCCCGGGACGTCCCTCCATTCACCATTCTCGAAGATGCCGAGAGCCCCGTACCGACCCTGAATCAGTTCACCCGAGGCGCCCAGGCGAAGTCCATTGTGGAGAGGTCCTCTGCGGCCCGGAATCTCGATTCGCTCGAGCACACGATCTTCCGATATTCGCAGGATTTCGCCGGAACTGGTGGTCACCCAGAGGTCACCCTGGTCACCCTCCGCGAGCGCAAGCATGCGATTGGAACGGAGTTCCGGCAGCTCCGCGACATCGAGCACGTCGAAGGTGCTTCCGTCGATACGGGCCAGCCCGCCGAAAGTGGCCAGCCAGAACCGTCCGTCCCGCGTTTCGAGAATGTCATTCACGGAATTCTGCGGCAGGCCGTCCGACGTAGTCCAGGTCGTCGCGACGAAGCCATGAGCTTCGGGCGGCTCCAGCGCCCCATTCCCCGCGGTCTGGGCGGCCAGGGGCACGGCAAGGCCAGGGAGCGCCGCAGAAAGCAGGAAGAGCGCGAGCGTCGTTCGCGTCGGCGATCCCCGCCCGCACCTCCCATCGAGCAATCGGGCGGCGCTGGCTTTTTCCTGATTGCGATTCCTGCCGAGAACGCTCACGGACTCCACTCGATCTGGGAACTCCAAGGGGTACTGTGACCCGATTCCGCGGCAAGTATCGCCAGTCACGGTGATTCTGTCGAGAATCATTCTCCACGGGGCTGGACGAAGGCGGGACGGATCTGCATTTTCATGAGCCCGGCCGGCCTCGATTCACCTGCTCTCCACGGTCCGACGTGCCACGCACCTATCGCTCGATTCTGCTCTTCTGGCTGCCACTTGCCGCGACCTGGCTGATGATGGCGGCCGAAGGCCCGTTTCTCGCGGCAGTGATCGCGAGGCTGGCCGATCCGAAGTTCAATCTCGCCGCCTTCGGCGTGGCGTTCGCGATCGGCATCCTCGTCGAAGCGCCCGTCATCATGCTGATGAGTGCTGCGACGGCGTTGGTCGAGGACCGGCGCAGCTACTTGCGGCTTAGGAACTTCGGAACCGCGCTCGGGGTGCTGGGAACGGCTCTCCTCGCACTGTTTCTCGTGCCACCGATCTTCACATTCGCGATGTACGATCTCCTCGGCCTGGGACCGGACGTCGCCGAACTCGTCCAGGGCGCCCTGTGGCTTCTGCTGCCCTGGCCGGGATCGATCGGGTACCGGCGATTCGTTCAGGGGGTTCTGATTCGATCCGGCCGCACGCGGCTGGTGGCGATCGGAACGTTGCTCCGGCTCGCCGCCATGTCAGCGACCGCCCTCTTCCTCTACTGGTTCACCGACATCCCCGGATCCTGGGTCGGCGCCGCCTCGCTGTCGGTGGGCGTGACCTTCGAAGCCTTCGCAGCGCGATGGATGGCCCGGCAGACGATTCGGGAGCTCCTCGACGGCGGGGATTCGGAGGCTGATCTGACGTACGGGAGGATCGCGGAATTCTACCTGCCCCTCGCGCTCACTTCCTTCATCGGCCTGGCCGTTCAGCCGATGCTGACCTTCTTCATGGGTCGTGCTCCGCTCCCCCTCGAGTCACTCGCGCTATTCCCGGTGGTGAACTCCCTCTCCTTCATCTTCCGGTCATTGGGCCTCAGCTACCAGGATGCGGCGATCGCCCTGATGGGGGAACGACACCGGCATGCACCCGAGCTCGCCCGTTTCGGCCTCGGGCTCGGGCTTGCAGCGTCGGCCGGATTGGCCCTGATCGCCTACACGCCGCTCGCGTCTCTCTGGTTCGGGACCGTCTCGGGCCTCACGCGCGAGCTTACGAACTCGCCCTCACCCCCACGCGGGTGCTGGTGCCCCTTCCCGCGATCTCGGTCCTCCTCTCGTATCAGCGCGCGATCCTGATGAAGGAAAGACGGACCCGCCCGATCACGGTCGCCACGGCCATCGAGGTGGGAGGTATCGCATCGTTCTTCATGGTCGCGGCCTGGGGTTTCGGTTTGATCGGAGTCACCTCGGCTTTCGCGGCCTTCGTGGGCGGGAGGATCGCTTCGAATCTCTACCTCTCGCCATCTACGCTTCGAGTCCTCAGGAACGCAGGGAACGCTGCCCTTTGACCGGGCGTACACAGTATGGGTAATCTACCCTCGAGAGAGAGGCATTCAGCAGTGCGATCGGAGAACAGGTGCATATGAGCCATGCGGCGGCGCTCCCGACGATCATC
>JARRPS010000331.1:0-4909 GCA_037382625.1 Gemmatimonadota bacterium
CATCACGGCCGGAAGTCGGGGAGAGGCTTCTACGACTATTCGGGTGACGAGCCCGTGGTGAGCGACTTCGTCAAGACCTGAAAGTGTTCCCGGCCGCCGGGGGTTCGCGCCCCCGGCGTCCTTCATCCCATCCTGCGGGTGAGGCACCTCGATCATCCGCATAAGTCCGCTCCGGAATCCATGTCGCTCCCGTTGCATTACAGGGGTACTTCGGGCTATTCTACCTTGATATATGCAGAGCCCGAGCAGTGCCCCGATCGGGGTTGTGGAACGGCCCGGCCCGGCCTCCCTCGACCGTCTGTCGATCCGCGATTTCCGGAATCTCCGGGAGGTCCGGCTGGATCTTCCAGAGGCCGGCGCGATGATCATCGGGCCGAACGGATCCGGGAAAACGAATCTGCTCGAGGCGATCTACTACCTCGAGGTATTCCGGTCCTTCCGGGGCGCGCGTGACGCAGATCTCGTCCGGTTCGGTGCGGATGTGTTCCGGATCGAGGGAGGCATCCGCGATGAGGCTGGCGGCGAGACACTTGCGGCCGCCTTTCAGAAGACCGGCCGGCGAAAGAAGGTCGAACGGAACGGAGCCGAGGTGGATCGCATCACCGACGCGATCGGGGCGTTCGGTGCCGTGGTCTTCGATCTCGATGATGCCGGCCTGGTGTCCGGGTCGCCCGGCCGGCGCCGGCGGTTCCTGGACATACTTCTGTCGCTGGTCGTGCCGGGGTACGTAGCGGAGCTTCAGCGATATCGCGCCGTGCTCGCGCAGCGAAACGAGGCGCTCCGGGCGGGACGGGACAGCGTGGTGGATGCCTGGACGGAGGGGTTGATCGCCCCGGGCGCGAAGCTGATGGCTGCCCGCGACGGCTGGAGCCGACGTCGGGCCGACGCGTTTCGAGGCTATCACGAAAAGATTTCCGGCGGACCGGGAGCCTCTCTCGGATACGAGAGCGCGCTGTCGGCGACCCAGGATCCGGAAGACTGGGCGGGACGATTCCGAAGTGGACTCGAGGCGAGTCGAGCGCGCGACTTCCGCCGGGGCTTCACCACGGTGGGTCCGCATCGTGACGACCTTGCGATCCGGGCCGAGGTGGATGATGACGGTCCGGAGCGGGACCTGCGCAGCTTCGGATCCGGAGGCCAGAAGCGCACGGCCGCCATCGCCCTGCGACTCACCGAGGCGGACAGTCTCCGTGAAGCGAATGGACGGGATCCGGTGTACCTGCTCGACGACGTGTTCGCGGAACTGGACCGCGAGCGTGCAGAGCGTGTGTTCCGGCTCCTGGACGAGGGTCGCAGCGGCCAGGTGTTCTTCACCGCGCCCAAACCGGCGGACCTGCCGTTCAGGGAGGGTGCGCTGGCGCGCTGGCGGATCCGGAACGGCACGGTAGTTGGCGCCAGCTGAGGCGGCGGGGTGACGAAGCGGTCGACGAAGAAGAGCAGGCCCGAAACGATCGGAAGCCTCGTCGGGTCGGTACTCTCGGGGATGGGCATCGCCGAGAAGGTGGAACGAGCGACGGTGATCGCCGACTGGGAGCAGCTGGTGGGTCCGCACATCGCCCGCGTGTCGCGACCGGTGCGGATCCGTGAAGAGACGTTGTTCGTGGAAGTGGAAAGTGCGGCCTGGCGTATGGAGCTCAGCATGCTCCGTCCCAGCCTGATGCGGAAGTTGAACGCCGGCAGGCGCAAGGGCCGAATCGAAAAAATCGTATTTCTGCAGTCCGACAAGCGGCTGGCGGAGGAGCTGGAAGGGACTGGAGGCCGTTCGTAAGCGGCCCGGGATGTACATCGGATCCACCTCGGCGCGCGGACTCCATCACCTGGTCTACGAGGTGGTGGACAACGCGATCGACGAAGCGATGGCGGGCTACTGCTCGGACATCCAGGTCGTGATCCACGACGATGACTCGATCACCGTCATCGACGACGGTCGGGGCATCCCGGTAGACATTCATCCCACGGAGAAGGTGCCGGGTGTGGAGGTGGCTCTCACGCGGCTGCACGCGGGGCGGGAAGTTCGACAAGGACAGCTACAAGGTCTCGTCGGCGTGTCCGTGGTCAACGCGCTCTCCGAGACGCTGGACGTGGAGGTGAAGCGGGACGGCCACATCTGGACCCAGCAGTTCACGCGCGGCGTCAAGAAAAGCGACCTCGAGAAGGGCTCCCGGACGAAAGAGACGGGCACCAGGGTCCATTTCAAGCCGGATCCGGAGATTTTCACCGAACTCCAGTATCAGTGGGACACCCTCGCCACTCGACTGCGCGAGCTCGCGTACCTGAACGGAGGCGTGAGCATCACGCTCCGTGACGAGCGTCCCGAGGGCACGGAGAGCGACAGGGAAGAGCGGTTCTACTTCGAGGGCGGAATCAGCCAGTACGTCGAGTACCTCCGCGGCAAGAAGAACCAGCTGCACGACGACGTGATCTACCTTCAGGGAGACCAGGAGGGAACCGAGATCGAGCTCGCCATGCAGTACACGGATGGGTACAACGAGGACACGTTCACCTTCGTGAACAACATCAACACGCACGAAGGCGGCACCCACCTGAGCGGGTTCAAGGCGGCCCTTACCCGCACGATCAACGGCTACGCCTCGCGTTCGAGCACGACAAAGAAAGGCGACCCCAGCCTTTCTGGCGACGATGTCCGGGAAGGCCTCGTCGCCGTGCTGTCGGTAAAGGTCCTGGAGCCCCAGTTCGAGGGCCAGACGAAGACCAAGCTCGGGAACAGTGAGGTTCGCGGGATCGTCGAAAGCCTGGTCAACGACAAGCTCGGGACCTGGCTGGACGAGAATCCTTCCTCGGCGCGACGGATCATCGAAAAGGCCGTGCAGGCGGCGCGGGCGCGGGAAGCCGCCCGCAAGGCTCGCGACCTCACGCGCAAGAAGTCCGCGCTCGAGACCGGAATTCTCCCCGGGAAGCTCGCGGACTGTTCGAGTCGAGATGCCTCCCTGTCGGAACTGTACCTCGTGGAGGGCGACAGCGCGGGCGGTTCGGCCAAACAGGGCCGGGACCGGGAGTACCAGGCCATACTTCCGTTGAAGGGAAAGATCCTCAACGTGGAGCGAGCCCGCATCGACAAGATTCTCTCCAACGATGAAATCCGTGCCATCATCACGGCGATCGGAGCCGGCATCGGAGACGAGTTCTCCCTCGATCAGACACGGTATCACAAGATCGTGATCATGACCGATGCGGACGTGGACGGCGCGCATATCCGAACCTTGCTGCTGACTTTCTTTTTCCGGCAGATGCAGGAGTTGATCGAAGCCGGCTACGTGTTCATCGCGCAGCCGCCGCTGTACCGGGTGAGCCGCGGGAAGAAGGAGTTCTATTGCTACACCGAGGAGGAGAGGGAAACGATCACCAACGAGCTGAAGGATGGAAAGGGCAGTACGGCGATCCACATCCAGCGTTACAAGGGACTCGGTGAGATGAATCCCGATCAGCTCTGGAACACGACGATGAGCCCCGAGAACAGGACGTTGCTGCAGGTCACGATCGACGAGGCGACGGAGGCGTCGCTCCTGTTCGAGCGGCTGATGGGTGACGAAGTGGAGCCGAGACGGGAGTTCATCGAGCAGAACGCGAAGTTCGTTCGCAATCTGGACGTCTGAGATGGAGACCCGTCGTCCGACGAATCCGGCCGCTGAGGAGATTCTCGGCGGATACTTCCCGGTGCTCGATCACGGCTTCGTGTCGCTGATCGACTACATGGGAAGCGACGAGTCGATCGAACAGGCCGCCCGCGTCAGCTATGGGTTCGGTACCCGCAAGACGAGCGCCACTCGAGGTTTGATCCGATACCTGCGCCGCCACAGGCACACGACGCCATCGGAGATGGTCGAGCTGAAGTTCCACTGCGCCATGCCGATGTTCGTCGCGAGACAGTGGATCCGGCATCGGACCGCGTCCGTGAACGAGTACAGCGGGCGATACAGCTTGATGCCGCTTCTCTTCTATCGTCCCGGGTACGAGCAATTCGCAATCCAGAGCGAAGCGAATCGCCAGGGGCGTGAGGGTGATCCGGCCCGGCCCGAGATTTACGAAGAGGCGATCCGAAGATGGCAGGAGCTGCGAGAGGCCTCGGCCGATACCTACGGCTGGCTGGTGGCGGAAGATGTCGCTCGAGAGCTGTCCCGCATCGATCTTCCCCTCTCGACCTACACGCAATGGTACTGGAAGATCGACCTCCACAACCTGTTCCATTTCCTGAGTCTTCGGGCCGATTCCCACGCGCAGTGGGAGATACGTGCGTATGCCGAGGTGATGGCCGGGATGATGAAGCGCGTGGCCCCGCTGAGTTTTGAAGCCTGGCTGGACTACGAGTTCTGTGGCGCCCACATGAGCCATGGCGAAATGGAAGCGCTGCGGGCGCTGCTGTTGCCTGACGAGTCCGGCCTGTCGGCACGGCTTGACGCGGGCCACATCTCGCTCGAGGACCTGAAATCATACGGTCTCTCGGCGCGGGAGGTCCGGGAACTGATCGCCAAGCTCGGTGCTGCTAATCGCCGTCAGGGGGCTGTAACGCGCTACAATCACGCTCCAAGGCCCTGCTGCAATGCCGGAGCATCGAGATCGCCGGGACCGTGTTTGTCGCAGCTCTGCATGCCGGAATGCCGGAACCGGCACCGGCGCAGGAAGTCACGATGTCCACCCAGGAAGGCTTCTCCAGGCTCGAGGCGAGCGCGGGCACCCGAGAGTCCGGTTCATTTCCGTTCGACTACCAGCACCTCGCTTTCTATCCGTCCTCCACGGGGGAGGTCGACCTTTGGACGGCCGTGAGCGTGCATGCGGGACGGGTCCGCGGCGTGTTTGAAGGCGGTTGGAAGTACGACCTCGAGCTGAGGACGATGCTCTACAGGGACGGTGTCGAGGTCGCCCGCGACCAGTCCCGGGTGCGGCACGTGCT
>JARRPS010000332.1:0-2685 GCA_037382625.1 Gemmatimonadota bacterium
CGCTACGATCTCGATCTCCTGCAGAAACCGCTCGGAACCGAGAGTGGAAGCCAACTCCGGGTGCAGAACCTTGATAGCCACCTTCCGCCGGTGCTTCAGATCCTCCGCCAGGTACACGGCCGCCATACCCCCTCGACCGATCTCCGACTCGATCTCGTAGCGGTCCGCGAGGATTGTCTTGAGGCGTTCGAGAAGTTCTGCCATAGCGTCTCCCGTGGAAGCGGGAATGTCCCAAGCAGTATAGGGAAGCGACCCGCGGGAGGGCTACAGGATGCACGAAAGCCCGCATTTCTGCGGGCTTTCTGCCAATCGGGGCGCCGGGATTTGAACCCGGGACCTCCTGAACCCCATTCGTGTGGCGGTGCGTGCACTCACGTGCATACACTTGCATTCACTTGCATTTCGGCGATTTCACTTTCACTCAGTTGCGCTCATTCCTCCTCATTTTGTTACAGCTACGGTGACAGATTCACCTGCCCGGTCTTGACACCGAAGTTGTGTCTGTGCGTCAGTGGGCTGGCGGTCGCGTTGATACCGCGGCGGTTACCGCGCCGGATCCGCGAGCCCGCGGGGCCGGCAGGATCCGCTGGATTGACGCAGGACCCGGGCATTGCGCGATCGCGCTTTGGGGGCTTCGAAGCAGGCGACGAGCACATGACCGGTCTGCCGGGTCGTCGTGTTTCCCATAACTTGATCTGAGACCCTTCGCACTTCTCTCCGAACAGGGGGCGGAATGAAGAAGCTGATCCAGCAGCGATATGCCGAGCTCAAGGGCCGTGACCGAGCGACGGCATGAGGAAGATCCTCGGCGAGTTGCGACACCGGACGCTCTGGCAGGTCCTGATCGTGTACATCGGCGCCTCCTGGGTGCTCCTCCAGGCAATCGATCTCTTCGCCGATAACCTGGACCTGCCGACCTGGCTGTTCCCTACCGCCGGCGCACTGCTCCTGGTCGGACTGCCCATCATTCTCGTCACGGCGTTCATCCAGCGGCGGCTGGCCGCCTCCGGGGAAGTCGCCGACGAGGCGCACGAGAAGCTGTTCACCTGGCGCAATGCGTTGCTGGGTGGCGCGGGCGCGTTCCTTCTCCTGTTCGGCTTCGCGGGCCTGTACGTCGTGATCCAGGACCGCGGGGCCGCCTTCTCGCCGCCGGAGGCCATCGCGAACGAGGCGCTGCCCGGGATCGCGGTGCTCCCGTTCTCGGCGCGAGGACCGGACGCCGACACCTGGCGCGAGGGCGTGATGGACGTGCTCTCGACGAACATCGAGGGGATCTCGGGCATCCGACCGATCAGCGTGGGCACGACGATGGCCCGCTGGGCGGAGCTGGCGCCGGAGTCGGGCACGGTCGACGAGGCGACGCAACTCGCCATCGCTCGCTCGACGGGCGCGCGTTACTTCGTGTCTGGCTCGTACGTGAACTCGGGCGAGGTCACTCGCCTGGCAGGCCGGGTCGTCGACGTGAAGGACGGGCAGTCGCTCGGCCAGATCAACGCCGAGGGTCCGGCAGACGACCCCTTCGGCCTGCTGGACCGCTTCAGCGTGGAGCTGATCCAGCTCATCGGCGAGAAGGGGGACAGTGAGCTGGGGGCGATCGACGTCGACCTCCAGGCCGTCACGACGTCCGATCCGGAGGCGCTGCGCCAGTACCTGCGCGGCCTGGCGTTCGTGCGCGCGTATCGCAATGACGAAGCGGCCGTCCATCTCGATTCGGCCGTTGCTCGCGACTCGACCTTCGCTCTCGCGATGTACAGGCTGGCGCTGGCGAGCGAGGGCTCCGAGCCGGGTCCGGAGCGGGAGAGCATGCTCCGCGCGGCCGAGCGCCATGCCCCTTCGGATCGCCTCGATCTTGCCATCCGATCGGCGCTCGCCATGAACTGGGCGTACGGGTACGACGTCGAGGGCATGGATCTGCCCACGTACCACGGCGTGATCGAAGAGCTCGAGACCGCGCTGCGAAAGGATCCGTCCGACGCGGAGCTCTGGCACCGTCTCGGAGAGTTGCGCTTCCACGAGGGCAGCCGGAACCCGGCATGGGAGGGCTATTCGAGCGCTCGGGACGCCTTGAAGCGCGCCATCGAGCTCGAACCCGGCGATCTGAGTTATCCCTACCACGAGTACCAGATCGCCCTGTTCACGCACGATGTGGAGTTGTACCGGGAGATCCTCAGCGCCAACGAGAAGGCCCAGCCCGGTTCGGACGTGCTGCGCGATCAGCGACGCGTGTATCGGGCGGTGTTCGGCGATCTGCCCCAGCCCGAACTGATGGCGGTCGTCGACTCCCTTGCTGCGTCGGATCTCAGCCTCGGGATCCCTGCAATCGTGTCAGCCCTCGCCACCACGCGCTGGCCGGCCGTCCAAGCGATCGCCGAGGCGCATCCTGACAAGGTGTTCGGGTGCCCGTTCGGTGCCCTGGAGGCCGGCAAGCTAGAATGGTACCTGGCGTTCCTGCTGAAGCATCAGGGCTCCTACACAATGGTCTGCGCCTTCATGCCCCACGACGCATGGGGGCTTCCGGTGCCCGAGCGCCTCCTCGATTCCCTGTATGCGGTCCAGCCAGAAAGTCCCGGTGCCACCAGCGTTTACGCCCTGACGCATGGAGGTCTCGCGGCGTACGACTCCACGAATGCGAGCCCGGCACTCCGGGCCATGAAGGCATGGAAGGTCGATGGGGACCCGGCGCGC